>JBEKEQ010000003.1:0-81376 GCA_050013735.1 Occallatibacter sp. | reverse complement strand
GGGCGGCTTCAAAAACCCGGGTCAGATCGGCCGGGCTGACCTCGCGATCAGAAAAGGAGCGCGGGCTCCAGCGGGAGTGGAAGAGGGGCAAAACACCTTCGACGGCAGGGGCTTGCTTTAAGTGATGGGTTTCATGGGCGGATAGGGTCATTTGGCAGCTCCGGGAGGAGGATTCTGGTCGGTTGTTGGATTCAGCGTGGCAAGGGAAAGATTCGGGGCGCGGCAATCAAGTGGATCAGACCCGTATTGAAGCGTCGTGGCGCGGGGCAAGTTACACCTTGAAGCGCTTGTAGAAGGGGGCGGGGACTTGTTTGGCGCGGGCGGTTTGGGAGGGGCGAACCTGGACCAGGACGTCTTCACCGGATTGGGACACCGCGGTGGGGACAAGCGCGAAGGCTATGTTGGTTTTGAGGAATGGGGCGGGAGAGCCGGAGGTGATGACTCCGATTTCGATGCCTTCAAGGCTAAGGACGAGGTAGCCGTCGCGGCCAATGCCACGGTCGACCATTTCAAGAGCTATCAACTTGCGCGCGGGACCTCCGGAGGATTGGACTTTAAGGAGCGAATCGCGGCCGATGAAGTCTCCTTTGTCGAGCTTGAGCCAGCGGTCGAGATTGGCTTCGAAGACATTGATGGAGTCGGAGATTTCGTGGCCGTAAAGGCTCATGCCAGCTTCAAGGCGGAGGGTATTCCGCGCGCCAAGGCCGCAGGGACGAATGGAGAATTCCTGGCCTGCTGCGAGGAGTTCGTTCCAGACTTTGACAGTGATGGTCTCGTCGGCGGGGAGATAGAGTTCGAAGCCGTCTTCGCCGGAGTAACCGGTGCGGGCAATGAGGACGTTGGGGATGCCGGCGACGGTTCCAAAGGTGAACCAGTAATTCTTGATCGCGGCGAGATCGACGGAAGTGAGCTTCTGGAGGGTCGGGAGCGCGCGCGGGCCTTGCAGGGCTAATTGGGAGTAGTAGCTGGAGTAGTCGGAGATGTGTATGGAGGGGAAACTGCCGACTTGCTGGCGAATCCAGGCATAGTCTTTATCTTTGGTGCCGGCATTGACGACGAGGAGATAGTCGTTGGGGCTGAGACGGTGGACGAGGATGTCGTCAACGAACGTGCCCTGAGGGGTGAGCAGGGCGGAGTAGTGGGCCTGACCGTCTTTGAGGCGGGAGGCGTCGTTCATGGTGATGTGCTGGACGGCGGCGAGCGCGCCGGGACCGCGGAACTGGATTTCACCCATGTGGGAGACATCGAAGAGGCCGACGCCGGTGCGAACGGCGAGGTGTTCGGCGATGAGGCCGGCGCCGGGGCCGGGGTACTCGACGGGCATGTCCCAGCCGCCGAAGTCGACCATTTTGGCGTGAAGGGCGCGATGGGTGGCGTTGAGCGGCGTTTTCTTGAGCGGGGATGTGAGGGGTGGGACGGGGGTGGTCATGGGGTCCTCTGGCGGTGCTGTGCTTACGATACTAGGGACTGGGGACTGGAAGCCAGGGACTGGGGGAGGGGATAGGGGTGGCGAATCTTTATAACCGCATTCAGGGACGGAGCGTGGAGCGGCTGGCGGCTTTGAGCGATGGGATTTTTGCCGTGGCGATGACGCTGCTGGTGCTGGACCTGCATCTTCCTACGGCAGCGCAGGTGCACGGCGAGGGCGCCTTGATGGCCGCCCTGGCGGCGCTTGGACCGCAGTGGGTTGCCTACGGAATGAGCTTTCTGACGCTGGGTATTTTCTGGGCCGGGCAACAGACGCAACTGAATCACATGGGCGAAGGGACGCGGGACCTGACGTGGATTCATCTGGGGTTTCTGTTTGCGGTTACGCTGCTGCCGCTTTCAACGCGGCTGCTGGCGGAGTTTATTACGTACCGGTCGGCGCTGCTCATTTACTGGCTCAATATTCTGGCGATGGGGGTGATGCTCTATTGGAGCTGGAGTTACGCGGAGAGGGCAGGACTGATCAAGGCCGACACGCCGGACGAGGTGCGGAAGAGCATTTGCAAACGGATCGTGATTGCTCAGTCGCTTTACGCGGGAGGAGCGTCGCTGTGCGTGATCAATACATGGGTGAGCATTGGGGCCATTGTGCTGGTGCAGCTGAATTATGCGATTGCGCCGCGGTGGTGGAGGCGGAAGAGATAATTCGGGATCGTCACTGCGAGTGTCTTTGAAGAGTGGTAGGCTGGCGGCATGGAATTCACGTACAAAGTCAGTGAGGCGAACTATCGGGAGGCTTGGAAACTGCGGAGAAAGACGACCTCCCGCGCCCGGGTCATCGAGACTGTCTTCTTTTGGGTTTTTATCCTGGTCTGTCTTTTGCTTCTCTGGATGGTGGTTCAGCATAACGCGCAACGACCGACCGCACTGCAACCGCAGGTAGTTGAACCTGCCGCGCCAGCCGCTTCCGGCTTTGACCGAATTCTCAGGATCTGGCCCGTTGGCTTTGTGGCACTATGGGCCTACCTCGGTTTTTGGTTTTTGCCGATGCAGGTGCGCCGCTTGTACAGGAAGGATCCTTTGATGCGGGGACAGTTCGCGGTCAGTATCACGCCCGCGTCGATTGCTATCAAGAACACAGCCGGCACCTCCTCTCAGTCTGGATGGGATATCTATGACTTCTGGCGCGAGGGCAGGAGTGTGATTATCCTCGTGATGCATTCGAGTGCGTATTTCATCCTGAGCCTGGCTGAGCTTTCCGAAGCCCAGCGCGGCGAACTGCGCGGCATTCTTGCCGCGGCGTTGCCGAAAAGGTGATGAATCCAGGGGTATTTGCGTCACGGGCAACCCGCAAGGTAACCCGGGGTTCTTATCCAAGCAGCGGGTTTGAATTGAGACCGGCGCACGGGGTGGGAATGATGGGAATGACGATGAGCAATGCGCTGGCGCTGGTGCGCTGGCACGGTTTTCGGTCTTTGGCTGAAGGCGACACGCAGGACAAGTTCATCTGGTTGATTATTGGAGCGGCACTGGCCGTGGTGGTGATGTGGGCTATCTCGCGGCGGAGACGGCGGTTCTTCTAACAGGAAACCAGATTGGGATTTTGCTGGGAGCTGGACTTACCCAACGGAGCAACCGCGAAATATTTAAAGAACAAGTACAGCAATTTAGCCCCGCTTCGCGGGGGTAGCGAGTTGGCAAGTTGGCGGGCGACCACGCGCGGCGAGATACCCGTCGGCGGCAAGCATATGGCTGCGCTCTTACAGAGCTGAGACTTATTTACAGGTTCCCTCATATTCGCTCACAACAACTTGCGGGGCGGGGTCGGGTTTCAATTGGTGCGGAAGGGCTGCGTGCCCATGCCATGGAGGGAAACAATGTCGATGATGGGTTTGAATGCGCTGGCGTTAATGCGTTTTGGCGGACGGGGAACGGGATTCTTTTCGCTGCTGCTTCTGGTGGCGATTGTGGGCGTGGTGGTGTGGGGGCTGCAACGACCGGATCGCAAGGATTCAGCAAGCGAATAGGGCTGGGTCACTTCCTTCTGGCGCGCCAGAACGAGGTGACGCCGAGGTAGAGAAAGACCAGGACGACGATTGCTGTGACGACGAAGGTTTTGTGATCGGGCCCAGTGAGCCAACTGGCCCGGAGGCGCCACAGGCTGGGGGCAAAGACAATTGCGGGCAAAAGGAAGAAGACCCCGGTAACTTCAAGCCAGAGGATCCCACCGATGCGACGGAAGGGTCGCAGGAATGCACCTACGCCGCGAGCAACGCCGCGCGTGGATTGGCCGGCGACCTGACCGGCCGAGCGGGATTGGGCGGAAATGTCGAGCGGCGGCTGGGTGGAGGGCGTGGCGGCAGCCTGCGCACTGGCGGCTACGTGTTGGCCGACAATGCGGCCAGCGACGCGGAGGCCGGTACCGATAGTGCGGCCGATGATTTCAGGTTTCATTCCGTTTATGATGGTAGCAGCGACCCTTGCCAAGCCGCTTGATTGCCGTTCGCGGCCGGTATCCATTTGCCGCCGGACGGGGATGGCAGTATGGTAGAGAAATCCTGCGCCGCAATCCGCGCCTGGGCTGGCGTGGACCGCCGTTCCTTTTTGGGAGGTATCCATGACATCGCGCCTGCGCGAACTGATTCAGCAACTAGGCGAGGCAATCCACGAGTCGGTGATTGAAAGCGAACAGATCGCCGGCGTGGTGCAGGATATTCGCAAATATGGCTTCGACGTGCTGCTGATGCTGGAGGCCACAATTGGGCTGAACGAGGTGGCTGCCAAGGAGGATGCGCAGGCGGAGGGTGTGCCAGTGCAAGGCGGCGAGGATGGGCCCTTTACGCAGAACGATCTGCACTTTCTGCGCTCGCTGCGGATATCGGTAGAAGGCGAAGCGGAAAACGCGGCGGAGTCGGATACGGAGTAGAGCTGGACTTCGATGGTTCGCCGTCAATCTGTGGGCATGGGACCGGCGCCGCTGGTCAACAAGCGATTCAAAATTGGGATGTGCATGCGCTGGGTTTCGACGAAGTCCACGCCTTCGGCGGTGAGGGTGAAGGCTGAGTTGTCTGCCCGGGTGATGTAACCCTTCTTGACGAGATACCAGGATGTGAACTCAAGGTAGTCGCGTGGAAATCCCATGCGGGTTTCAACTTCCATGAGTGAAACTTCAGGGTTGTAGGGGTTATTGCGGCGCTGGAAGTAGAGCAGCGCCAGCACTGCCAGGCGGCGGTTTAACTCGCCCTCCATGCTATCCATAAAATCAATCGAGTTGGACAGAGGCTCCGACTGGGATTCCTCTTTTTCGGCAGCGGCATCGTATGCGGCGCGCTTCTCGGGATTGGATAATATGTCGTATGCCTGCTTCAACACGGCGAATTTTTCCGCGTCGCCGGTTTCGGGGTTGTCGGGATGAAAGCGAACCGCGAGGAATCGATAGACCCGGTGGATTGTATCCGCCTCAGCGTTGGGGCTGATCTGGAGAAATTCGTAGTAGTTGGGAAGATTCAATATGGCCTCACCGGGAAGACGATTCTCTGAGTTCGAAAAACAGCGCGGAGTGCCCGAAGGCCAATGCAATGATTGCGTCAGGGAGTTTGCATTGACTGACGGGTGTTCGCTGGCGCCGATTAAGCTGACGTTACATTTTACCGCTTAGGGGGACCAGGACAAAACTTCCCTTGCGCGTTTTGGCAACGTGATGGCCGGAGTTGCGATCGCCGATCCGGGGGCGGCCACGGGAAAGTTGTGGGTGGGAAAGCCCTAACTCTTCAGCGCTACACGGATGTGGAGTTCTTTTAGCTGCTGGTCGGTCACCGTTGTGGGAGCGTCGGCCATGAGGTCGATGGCTTTGGCGGTTTTGGGGAAGGCAATGACTTCGCGGAGGCTGGGGGCGCCGGCGAGGAGCATGACGATGCGGTCGAGACCGAGGGCGATGCCGCCGTGAGGTGGGGTGCCGTATTCGAGGGCGTCGAGGAAGAAGCCGAAGCGGGCGCGGGCTTCTTCATCGCTGATGCCGAGTGACTGGAAGATTTGCTGCTGAACGTCTTTGCGGTGGATACGGATGGAGCCGGAGCCGAGCTCAAGGCCGTTCATGGCGAGGTCGTAGCAGTTGGCGCGGACAGAGGCGGGGTCGGTGAGGAGATTGGCCATGTCGGCTTCGTGGGGCGCAGTGAAGGGGTGGTGCGCGGGGACCCACTTGGCTGAGGCGAGATCGTACTCAAACATGGGGAAATCAACGATCCAGATGGGATGGAATGCTCCCTCAGCGGAGACGGGCAACTTTTCGCCACCTTCAGGAGCAGGCGCGGCGGCCTGGTTGACAACTTCGTCCGTGGTAATGAAGGCGCCGTGCCGGTCGGCATACTTTTTGGCCAGCTCAGTCCGGAAGTTGCCGGCGGCGGAGTAGACGTTGATTTCGCGCTCTGAGAGACGGCCTTCGAACTTGGTGTCGCTGGCTTTAACGGGGTGAGCGGGGTCGCCGGCAACGATGATGACAAAGTCGGAGTCGGCTGCGCCGGCCAGCTGGCGGACTTTGACGGCGGATTCGGGGAAGCTCTTGGCGAGGCGCTTGAAATCATCAATAAACTTGGCGCCTTTTTTCTGGTCGAACATGGGGTGGTTGTCTTCGCGTTCTTTGCGGCTCAGCTCGCCGACGGAAGGGATGCGGAGGGCGACAACGGGGAGAGCGGGGTCGAATTGCAGCGTGGCGAGAGCAGCGTCAGGGAAGGCGGAACGGACATCGGTGAGGCCGGGGAGGCGCAGGTCAGGCTTATCGGAGCCGTACTGCCGCATGGAGTCGTCGTAGGTGATGCGCGGGAAGGGCGTGGAAAGAGTGACGCCAGCGGCGGCAAAGGCGGCGACGAGGAATTGCTCGACAACGGCGAAGACGGTTTCCTGATGGGGAAAGCTTATCTCCAGATCGACCTGGGTGAATTCAAGCTGGCGATCAGCGCGCTGATCCTCATCGCGGAAGCAGCGGGCGATTTGGAAGTAGCGGTCGAAGCCGGAGATCATGAGGATCTGCTTGAAGATCTGCGGGGATTGCGGGAGAGCGTAGAACTCGCCGGGATGAACGCGGCTGGGGACGAGGAAGTCGCGCGCGCCCTCGGGGGTGGACTTGGTGAGGATGGGTGTTTCGATTTCAAGGAAGCCCTGGCGGCTGAGGGACTCGCGGATGGCGAGAGTGATGAGATGGCGGAGGAGGAAGTTGCGCTGCATCTCAGGGCGGCGAAGATCGACGTAACGGTATTTGAGGCGCGTCTCTTCGTTCTGGATGGCTTCTTCAGAGGGCGAAAAGGGAGCCAGGCGGCTGTCGTTGAGGACGAGGAGCTGGGTAGCTTCGATTTCGATTTCGCCGGTGGGCATCTTGGGATTGATGGCGTCGGGAGCGCGGAGGCGGACCTTGCCGACGGCGGCGACGACGTACTCGGGGCGGACTTGCTCGCCTTTGGCGTGACCGTCGGGGGTTAGCTCCTTGTCGAGGACGATTTGGGCTATGCCGGAGCGGTCGCGGAGGTCAAGGAAGATGAGGTTGCCGTGGTCGCGGCGGCGGTTGACCCAGCCCATGAGGACGACTTGTTGGCCGGCGTTGGCGGCGCGGAGATCGCCGCAGAGATTGGTGCGTTCGAGAGTACCAAGAAAGTCGAGCAAAACGGGTTTCCTTTATCCTTTTTCGGGCTCGGCGAGGAAGACGGCGAGATCCGCGCGAGGAACTTTCGTTTGTATGCCTGTGGAGAAAGTCTTCACTGTCAGGATACCGGATTGGAGCTCGTCTTCGCCGAGGATGACGATGCGGCGGGCAGTCTTTTCAGCGGCGTCAAAGGATTTTTTGAGGCGGAAGGCGCCTTCGCCGAGCTCGATGCGGAGACCGGAGCGGCGAAGTTCGCGGGCCAGGGCGAGAGCGGCGGGGTTGAGGGATTCGCCGAGTGGGGCGATGAATGCATTGGCCACCTGCGGTGGGGCAGCCTCTTGGTTGAGGACTGCTTGCAGGGTTAGCACGAGGCGATCTTCGCCCATGGCGAAGCCGATGCCGGGGGCTTTGGGGCCGCCGATGGCTTCACTGAGGCCGTCGTAGCGGCCGCCGCCCAAGAGGGCGTTTTGCGCGCCGAGGCCGCCGTGGGTGAATTCGAAGGTTGTGCGGGTGTAGTAATCGAGGCCGCGGACAAGGCGGTGGTTGAGAGTGTAGGGGACCTGGGCGGCGTCGAGAGCGGCGAGGACCTGGGCGAAGTGGACGCGCGAGGCTTCGTCGAGGGAGTCGGCGATGACGGGGAGGGTGGCGATGATGGGCTGGTCTGCGGGGACTTTGCAGTCGAGGACGCGGAGGGGGTTGGTGACGGCGCGGCGCTGGCAGTCGGGGCACATTTGAGAGACGACCGGGAGGAAGGCGGCGCGGAGGGTTTCGTTGTAGCGGGCGCGGTCGGCCTGGGAGCCAACGGAGTTGAGCTCGAGGGTCCAGCCGGTGATGCCGAGCTCGTCAAGAAGGGTGGCGAGCATTTCAAGGACTTCGGCGTCGCGGAGGGGACTTTCGCTGCCGGATGAGGGAGGGCCGAGCACTTCCGCGCCGATTTGCGAGAACTGGCGGTAACGGCCTTTTTGGGGGCGCTCGCGGCGGAACTGGGGGCCGATGTAGAAGAGCTTTTGGAGCTGACCGGATTCGCCAAGGCCGTGCTCGATGTAGGCGCGGACCACGCCAGCGGTGTTTTCGGGGCGGAGAGTGAGAGATTGGGTCTTTTCCGACTGGGCGCGGGCGCGGTCTTCCCAGGTGTACATTTCCTTGGAGACAATGTCGGTTTCTTCGCCGACGCCGCGGGCGAACACGGCAGTGTCTTCAAAGATGGGGGTGCGGATTTCACCGAAGTTGTAGCGGGCAAAGACGGCGCGGGAGGTGGATTCGATGCGGTTCCAGAGGGCCGTTTCCGGGGGCAGGAGATCGCGGGTGCCGCGGACGGCTTTTAGGGTTTGGCTCATAGTGATAACCTTTGGGGCAACTTCCTAGGATACTAGGTGGGGGGATGATGCTTCACGTTGCTTCGATGGCGGCTGTGTTCGTGGACCAGGTGACGCAAGCACCGATCCAGATTCAGTGTGTGCAACAGGCAGCACCTGAATCGTGGGTAAAGTGGCTGTTGCCGACGATTGTTCAGACGGTCGTGAGCCTATTGTCCATCTTTGCCGGCGTTGCCATTGCTGTACGATCTTTCCGGGCGAACAGAACGACGGAGCACGAGCAGTGGATTCGAAATGAAAAGGCTGGGCATCATCGTTGGCTCCGCGAACAGAAGAAAGCCGAATGGCGAGAAGTTCTCGATGCGATCAAGGAATGTCAAGACTCGCTGCCATTGGTCTCCTTGCTGGAAGACGGTACTCCGGTTAGTAAGGACGTTCTACCGGCATATCATAGAGTTCGAAAACTTCAGCAGATTTTGTATGATCGGTTGTTTATCGATCAAACAACGATTGCGCCACTGATGTCGGCTTTCCTTGATGTGTCTGAGCAATCAAAAAAGGCGATGGCTGGTGAAGGCTTCAAATACGCGATTGCATATGCTGCCTTTGTCGATAAAGCGCGCAAGGCCGCAATAAAGGATCTTGGGGTTGGAGGGCTGAATGATACTGAGGCGAATACCTAACTCGCCTTCCGCTCCTCCTGCTCCAACGCCTCATGGATCAGCATCTTGAGGTAGGTCTGGTAGCGGAGGCCGCGGCGCTCGGCCAGGGCGCGGGCTCGGGAGATGTCCTCAGGCGCCAAGCGAATGGTGGTTGGGGGCGTGATGCCGCGTTGCTTCAGCGTTCCCTGACGCACCCGGCCTTCCTGCGCTGCCCTCATGAACTCCGCAGCCAATCCCTCGCGGTTCTCATAAAGCCAATTGGCTTCGTCGGTTTCGTTCTCAAACTTCGGAATCTTCAGTGTCTCCATACAACCGCCTCATTTCGGCAAGATAATACGTCTTGAGTTGTTTTGGTGCGTCCCATGCGGAAATCACTCTCACTTTTCCTCGGCGCCATGTTGTAACTAATTGCAGAATTCGCCCATTCTCAGTCTCTCCAAGCTGCTGCAGCCGTTCTTCTCCGTTGCTTGCATCGCTGATTTCCATTTGAATATCGAGTGGATCCCCGCGAAATACCTGTTCAGCTTCTTCCCGCGTTACGTCGTGCCGCGCGATGTGGCCCAAGTTGGCCGCATCCCAATCAAAAATCAAAGTATCGTCTGGCATTATCCAGTTCCCCTATTTAAATAAAAACGATGAACTACACATGGTGAATTCTAATGAAACGCCGAATCAGGCTGACTATAATGATATTTTTCAATCCCCAACTGTACTTACAGTGTATTACAATTTGCGCGGATTGTCAAGTATATTCTGCATACTCGGTGCCGTTTAAGCCCCGCGTTTAATCGACTCCAGCAAAGTGCTGTCGATGCGCGTTTGCCAACCGGGACCGGTGGATTTGAAGTGGTCGATTACTTCGGAGGATAGGCGCAAGGAGACTAGCTTCTTGGTTGGGGTCTTTTGAGGGCCGCGCTTCCCTCGGCGGGTTACCTTGCCATGGCGAATAAGGTCGGCCTGGGCGAGCCATGCGTGGGCGGCTTCAGGGTCGTTGGGGTTGTAAGGGCCGTCTTCGGGATCGTAGGGGATGGGGTCGCCTTCTTTGAAGGCCAGTACACGGTTCCAGTCGGTTTCAGACTTTGTCTTGTTCATACAGTTCTCGCTCCTCTCTTGAAGCGGGCCGAAATGAGATCACGCGAACATCACCCTCGCGTTCCGTGTAAATCAACGCGAGTAGCTTTCCTTTGACGACGGCAAAGGCCAGATCCAGCAGTCGGCGTTCGCCTTTGCGGCTGGAGTCGTATGTGAGTTTGTCCGGTTCGTCATAGACAAGATGAGCATCTTTGAAGTCGAGTCCGTGCTTTTCCAGGTTTGATACACGCTTTGTCTCATCCCAGACGAACGCAATTTAATTGTAGCTACAATATAGAGGTTCTGCAACGAGAGATTGAGGAAAATACGGAATATATCTAATCAGCCGATTCCTTGAGGTAGATTTCGACGTAGTCGAGGTAGTTTTGGGCGTACTCGAGGATAAGCGCGTGGTCGGAGTCGGTGAGTTGGCGGCGGAGCTTGGCGGGGACGCCGGCCCAAAGGGTCTTGGGAGGGACGACGATGTGTTCGGGGACGACGGCGCCGGCGGCGATGATGGAGCCGGAGCCGATGCGGGCGTTGTTGAGAACGGTGGCCCCCATGCCGATGACGACTTCATCTTCAACGATGCAGCCGTGGACGGTGGCGTTGTGGCCGATGGTGACCCAGTCGCCGACCAGGACGGGGTAGAGGTTGCGCTGGCCGTGGAGGACGGCGCAGTCCTGGACGTTGGAGTTGGAGCCGACACGGATGGAGTTGACGTCGCCGCGGAGGACGGCGTTCATCCAGACGGAAGACCGGTCGCCCAGAGTGACGTCGCCAATGACCTGGGCGGAGGGATCGACGTAGCAAGTGGCGGGGATCTTGGGCAGATGGCCCTGGTAGCTGCGGATCATGAGTGTCGGCCTCCGGGGCTCGGGATTGCCCCTAACTGAAGAGTGTAAAAGAAACCAGGCTGAGAGTGCTGGGCGGGGATTTGGGGTGGATTTCGGCTGGGATGGGACCAAATTGCGGGGAAAGGGTGCCAATTGAGGAATAATCGCAAAGGAATGGGGACGGTCTGATGCAAGAGCTCATTCTTTTCGAGTATCCTAGAGAAGACCATATTGGCAGGTTTGGAGGTGGGATTCTTTGGCAGAGGTTCGCATACAGGAAGGCGAGCCGCTCGAAAATGCTTTGCGCCGGTTCAAGCGGAAGGTACAGCAGGAGGACATTATCAAGGAAGTCAAGCGTCACTCCTATTACTTGAAGCCCGGCGAGAAGAAGCGCGTAAAGGCAGCACTGGCGCGCAAGCGGAATCGCAAGAAGGCTCGCAAAGAGGCAGAGTAGGGCGTTTGAAGTGCGGCTGTAACCGGCCTGGACGGATTTTGGGTCTCCCGCCCTTTGTGCATAGGTTGCATAGAGGATGAAACATCCGAAAAGGATGAGAATCCAAGATTCCGTTAACACTTGAAGACGTTCCAGTTTCAAATCAACACGAAAGACGAGCCACCCCAGGGACTCCCGTTGAAAGAAGGCGGGAGTCACCTGATTGTCCATGTAAAACAGGGGGGCATGTTAGGATTCAATTTTCTGGTTTTATAGTTTTGCAGGCGCGCTAGTTTGTAGTGTTATGGAGTTCTGCCCGCGGCGACGGGCAGACAAGTTATTTGCCGCTGGACTTGTTGCGGCCCGGGCCCTTGTTGTGGATGCACGAACAGAGACAGGGAAACGGGACCGGCGAGTTTTTCGAGAGTTATGGCCGAGTTCGGGGGTTTCCCTGCTAGGGGAAGCCGGCAATGGAGTTTACCGACAGAGTTTTAAAATGCATGGACTGCGGCGCCGAGTTTGTCTTCACGGCCGGCGAGCAATTATTCTTCCACGACAAAGCGTTCAAGAACGACCCGAAGCACTGCAAGCAGTGCAAGTCAAAGCGTGTGCGTGGAGGAACGCGGGTGCGCCCGGAGACGCGGACGAACTGTTCGGAGTGCGGTGCGGAGACGACGGTTCCGTTCAAGCCGACGCAGGGACGGCCCGTGTTGTGCCGGTCGTGCTTCCAGAGACAGCAGGGGAAGAGCGACGGTGCGGCGGGATTGAAGCCGGCGGCTGAACCTATACCAGGGACAAACTGAAGAGCAGGTCTCCCTTGAATTCTGAGGGGAAGCCGGCAGCGCGGACGAGCGTGGCAAGCTGCGCCCAATGACGCTGACTGTGGAAGAGCGCGTGGGCGAGAAGCTTGCGCCGGGTGGCGGTTCGTGCCTGGGGCGGCAGCCAGGGGAAGTCCAGGGTCATGGTGTCGTCCCAGGGGTGGGCGGGGTGGTCGAGGAGATTGCGGTAGAGTTGGACAGCCTTTTCGTGCACGCCATACAAAGCATCCAGAGGGCCTGCCGGCATCTCTTCTTTCGCGGTTACGGGCAGGCCTGCGATGCGCTGTGCCCAGCGCAATTCAACCCCCCAAATGTGGCCAACGAAGTCCTGCACGGTGGCTGCGCCGCCGATGCCACAGGGGAGTTCCAAGAGTGCGGGATGGGCTTCGAGATGGGCTTTCCAGAAACTGGACGATTCCTGATTCCAGGCGAGAAGTTCTTCGAAGGTGATGGTAGGGGTCATGTTGTGCTCCTTGATGCGCGATAGCCGATGTCGTGGCGATAGTAGATGCCTTCGAAGTCAATTTCGGCCATGGCCCTGTAGGAGCGGGCAAGGGCCTCTTCGAGGGAGGGCGCTGCGGCGGCGACGCCGAGGACGCGGCCGCCGTTGGTGAGGAGTTGGCTGCCTACCTGCGCGGAGCCGGAGTGGAAGATTTCAACGCCGGGAATGCGGGCGGCGGCGCTGAGGCCAGTGATGGGAAAACCGGTTTTGTAGCTGCCGGGATAGCCGGCGGAACTGGCGACGACACAGGCTGATGCGCCAGGAGACCAGCGAAGCGGAGATTGGTGGAGGCGGCCATCGATGCAGGCTTCGAGAGCGTCGACGAGGTCGCTTTCGAGGCGCAGGAGGATGGCCTGGGTTTCAGGATCACCGAAGCGGGCGTTGAATTCGAGGACGAGGGGTCCGCTCGCGGTCATCATGAGGCCGCAGTAGAGGACGCCGACGAAAGGTGTGCCCTCCTGGGCCATGGCGCGGACGGTGGGCTCGGCGATGTGGTCTAGAATCCAGTCGCTCATGCCGGGGTCGAGCATGGTGTCAGTGGAGTAGACGCCCATGCCGCCAGTGTTGGGACCGGTGTCGCCCTCGCCGATGCGTTTGTGGTCCTGGGCGGGGACGAGCGGGGTAACGTGGACGCCGTCGGAAAGGCAGAGGAAGCTGACTTCTTCGCCCTCGAGGAATTCTTCGATGACAACCTGGGATTCGGGCTGGCCAAGGAGCTGGCCGGAGAAGAGTCCGTGCGCGGCTTCGACGGCAGTGCGGCGCGAGGAGCAGATGATGACGCCCTTGCCGGCGGCGAGGCCATCGGCCTTGACGACGATGGGAGGGTGAAAGATTTCGACGGCTTTTTCCAACTCGTCGGCAGTGATGGAGAGGGCGAATTTGCCGGAGGGAATGTTGTGGCGCTGAAGAAAACGCTTGGCGAAGCCCTTGCTGGTCTCAAGCATAGCGGCGGCGCGGGTGGGGCCGAAGACGCGCAGGCCACGCTGCTGAAGGGCGTCGACGATGCCGAGGGAAAGCGGCAACTCGGGGCCGATGATGGTGAGGCCGGGCTGCTCGGCGAGGGCAAGGCGGACCATGGCGTCGAGGTCTTTGAGGTCGACGGGAATGCAGCGGGCAAGTTGGGCGATGCCGCCGTTGCCGGGGGCGCAGACGACTTCAGAGACTCGATTGCTGCGCTTTACCGCCCAGGCCAGCGCGTGCTCGCGGCCTCCGGAACCGAAGATCAGGACTTTCATGCTTTGATCATTCCCCCGACAGGCTATGGTCGGCAATGGGGGTGGGGGAAGTCAAACGGGCAAATGCGAAGAAGCGGTGTTCTCCTATACTTGTGCGTGGTGAATACAGTCGGCGTGCGGACTGACGAGAGAGGCGAATCGTGGTGGAGCGGCGCATTAAGCCTTACTTCGAACAGGTGGCTGAGAAGACACGGCGAGAGGGGCAGACGCGCGCATACCGGCGGAATCAGGTGCTTGGGCTGGTGGTGGTGGCGGGGGCGATTTTGATTTGGTGGATGCTGCATACGAATTCTGCGTGGATATTTCCGGTGGGGTGGTGGCGGCCGTGAGTCCTGCGCGGACAGGTCATTCGCGGACGGGTCCTGCGCGGACGGCGGACCCTTTGGTAGTTCTACTGCTGGGACCAACGGGGAGCGGGAAGACGGCGCTGGCGATGAAGCTGGCGGAGCGGTTTGGCGGGGAGATTGTCAGTTGCGATTCGGTGGCGGTTTACCGGGGGATGGAGATAGGGACGGCCAAACCGACTGCCGAGCAGCGAACGCGGGTGGCGCATCACTTGATCGATGTGGTTGAGCCGGATAGTGCGTTTACGGCGGGCGAGTACAGCAGGCGGGCGCGGGCGGCGCTGAAGGAGATTGCGGAGCGCGAACGACTGCCGATTGTGTGCGGAGGAACGGGACTTTATTTGCGGGCGCTGACGGAGGGTCTATTTGCCGGACCCGAGAGACAGGAGGGTTTGCGGGGGCGGCTGGCGAGGAGCGTCGAACGGAGCCGGAAAAGAGGCGCGGAGTGTTGGCTGCACCGGGTGCTGGTGCGGCTGGACCCGGTTTCGGCAGGGCGCATCCACGCCAACGATACGGCCAAGCTTATTCGGGCGATCGAGGTATGTTTGGCGGGGCGCAGGCCGCTTTCCGAGGTGATGGGGCGCGATCCACTGACGGGGTTCCGGCTGCTGAGAGTGGGGCTGAACCCGCCGCGGAAGGCGCTTTACGAACGGCTCAACCGGCGGGCGGCGGCGATGTTTGCGGCGGGGCTGGTGGAGGAGACGCGGGGATTGCTGGAACGGCACGGACGGGTGAAGGCGCTGGACTCGCTGGGCTACCGGCAGGCGATGGCGGTGCTGGCGGGGACGCTGAGTTATGAGGCTGGAATAGAGGCGGCGCAGCAGGGGCATCGGAATTTTGCCAAGCGGCATATTAGGTGGTTCAGGCGGGAGCCGGAGGTGCAGTGGTTGGAGGGGTTTGGGGACGAGGCGGGGATTGTGGGTGCGGCGCAGGAGATGGTGCGGGCGGGGCTTGAGGAGACTGCGGAAGAGTCATGAGGTTTACACAGTGTGGGAGAGATGGATAGCATGATTGGTCCATCCATGCGGGGAGTTTGTTGTTCCAGGAGCAACGCGTGACCAGGAAGAATTGCAGCTTTTGTACTTGCGAGAGTATTGTCATCTTCTTTTTTGCAATGTTCTGTTTTTCGGGCGTGGCTTTGGGCCAGGCGGGTGATGGGGCGAAGATATGGGCGTCGCAGCCGCCGGCGGGTATTCCGTTCGAGTTATCGAAGGAACTAACTGGAATTGCGTTCACGGGAAGACATGCGAGTTATGGACATGCGGACACGTGGTATCCATCGTGGGCGGCGAATGGGAACCTTTACTCACCATGGACGGATGGAGAGGTGAACGGGGTCAAGTCGAGCTCGGGGGGTGCGAAGGCGACCACTGGATATGCGACGATTCTGGGCGACGATCCGATGAATTTGAAGATTACGAATGTTGCTACTTATCCGTCGAGCCCGGCGCCGTATGAGGGGCGGTATCCTGACGCGAGCCTGGTCTACAAAGGGGTGTGGTACTACGGGACCTATTGCCTGCATGAGACGCCGGGAAAACATTTGAACTGGGATGTGCTGGGGCCTTTTGTGGGGTTCAGGTATTCGACCGATTACGGAAAGAGCTGGCACCAGACGGCGCACACGCCTGCGCAGCCGCTGTTTGGAGAGCCGGATCACTTTGGCGGCAAGGTGAAGATGGGGGTTCCGCACGTGGTGGACTTTGGGCAGGGGATGCGTAACTCGCCGGATGGGAAGGCTTACCTGGTGGCGGATGGCGCTTCCGATCCGGACCCAAATCCTCGCGATGCAGACTTGAGCTGGATTACCGGCGACGAGATTTACCTGGCACGGGTGAAACCTACACCGCAAACCATGGACGATGCGTCAAAGTACGAGTTTTTTGCGGGGCACGGTCATGGAGGCAAGGCGATTTGGACGCACGACTTCTCGCGCATCAAGCCGCTGCTGAAATGGGACAATAACATGGGCTCTGTAACTATGACTTATGATGCTCCGCTCAAGAAATATTTGATGGTTGTTACGGACGGGGGAAATACCATTTCGAAGTTCAATACTTATATTCTGGAGTCATCGAGTATCACTGGGCCGTGGAAGCTGGTGGTTTATATGAAGGACTTTGGCGAGCAGGGTTATTTTGTGAATTTTCCGTCGAAGTTTATCAGCGGGGATGGGAAAACGCTGTGGCTTTCATACTCGGCGAATTTTATGGGGTCTTATTTAGGGAAGAAGTTAGAGTCAAGGCCGGAGGGCGGCGGGTACTGGTGGACGCTGCAAGAAGTTCGGCTGCTGGGGCCGGACGCAACGAAGTAAGCGAACGGCGATGGGCGTTTAAACTAAGCGCTGGCGGCGCTGCGGAAGACGCGCGCGCAGGAATGAGGCTTCCCTTGGCAGAGACGATTTTTGATGTGGCAATTATTGGCGGCGGGCCGGGCGGTTATACGGCGGCGTTTCGCGGCGCGGAGTATGGGCTGAAGGTGGCGCTGATCGACAAGAGCGACAAGCTGGGCGGGACTTGCCTGCACGTGGGGTGCATTCCGACCAAGAGCTTGCTGTTTAACGCGGAGATTTGGGATTACCTGAAGGAGGCGGCGGAGTTTGGGATTGAGGGGATTGGGACTCCTACGCTGAATTGGGCGGCGGTGCAGGGGCGGAAGAATTCCATTGTCACGAAGCACACCAAGGGGTTGGACTTCCTGGTGAAGAAGCACAAAGTTTCGCGCGTGCAAGGAATTGCACGGCTGACGGGGCCGGCGGTGGATGGGGTGCACACGATGGAGGTGACGGGGGCGGACGGCGCGGCGAGCCAGGTTAAGGCGAAGAATGTGATCGTGGCGACAGGGTCGGAGGCGAAGATGTTGCCGGGGCTGACGGCGGACGAGCGGATCTTGACCAACATTGAGATTCTGGCGCTGGAGAAGGTTCCGAAGTCGCTGGTGGTGATTGGAGCGGGCGCGGTGGGAGTGGAGTTCGCCTCGATTTTCAGGAGCTTTGGAACGGAAGTGACGATTGTGGAGTTTTTGCCGCGGATGGTTTCGGTGGAGGACGAGGAGATTTCAAAGGAGCTGGCGCGGCTGTTCAAGAAGCGCGGGATCGACGTGAATACAGGCGCGAAGGTGGAGACGGTGGAGAAGACCGATGCCGGCGTGAAGGTGACGTTTACCGATGCGAATGGAAAGACGCAGGTGAAGGAAGCGGATAAGGTGCTGGTGGCGGTGGGACGGCGGCCGCGGACGGAAGATTTGGGATTGGAGAAGACGAAGATAGAGCTGGAACGCGGGTTTGTGAAGGTGGATGAGGCGCAGGAGACGGCGGAGGCGGGGATTTTTGCGATTGGGGACATTGTGGCTGGGCTGCCGCAACTGGCGCATGTGGGCGCGATGAGCGGGATGGTGGCCGTGGCGAAGATTGCAGGCGCGAAGTACAGGCCGGTGCGGAAGGACCGGATTCCGAGCTGCACTTATACGGAGCCGCAGATTGGGAGCGCGGGGTTGACGGAGACGCAGGCGAAGGAAAAGGGCTATGAGGTGAAGGTGGGCAAGTTTCCGTTTGCGGGTAACTCGAAGGCGACGATTGTGGATAGCCACGACGGGTTTGTGAAGGTGGTTTCCGACGCGAAGTATGGGGAGATTCTGGGGGTACACATCATTGGGCCGCAGGCAACGGAGCTGATTGCGGAGGCGGTGGTGGCGATGGAGCTGGAAGGAACGGTGGAAGAGCTGATGTTTACGATTCATGCGCATCCTACGCTGAGCGAGGCGCTGCTGGATGGGTATGGGGCGGTGGAGGGGATGGCGATTAATGCGTAACCACCTGCGGTGGGGCGGGCGCGCTTCGCGCACACGAGTGGGGTTGGCAAGTTAGCCGCGCTACGCGCGAGTTGCCAAGTTAGCGAGTTAGCCGGTTGCCGGGCCATCCGACGGGATGGCCCGTTTTTCGTCAGGGCTCCGATGGGATGTGGATGACCTTGGTGCCTGGAGGCGGGGGTGGCGGAGAAACATCGAGGAGCCCGTTGCGGGCGGGAATCTGGATGGTGGCGGGCAGAAGCATATAGGCGTCGCAGCCGCCATACGGTGCGCAGATCAGTCGAACCTCGCGTAGAATGCGAGCTTTCGAGCCTTTGGGCATGGTGATTGGAAATCTGTGGCTTTCCAATGTGGTAGTCATGGGTGCGAATCCCTTGTCGCCTTGGAGGAAGTAGGCTTTGACCGGTTTGCCCTCCTCGTAGGCCACGGCATACAAGGCATTTCCGGTGAGCCTGCTGGATTTGGTGTAGGCGCGGATTTCGGTATCCTTATCGAGTTCGGCCCGCAGGCTGCCGTTGTACTGGCCGTGGTTCAGGGGAGTGGACGTGAGTTCCCTCCCTGTCAATTTCTTGTAGCTTTCGAGGATGCGGTCATCCACTTTGTAGGTTGAACGCACGAAGCCGCCGAACGAATGTTCGGATGAAGCCACGTGGGCAAGTTCATATTGATGTGCGGCCGCAGCTTTTTGACCCGAAGCTTCAAGGAGACGCCCAAACTGATATCCGCAGATGCGGTCCTGACTCAACTGCCAGGCAGCGCGAAGATAATTCTCGGCGGTGGGCAGGTCCTTTGCTTCAAGGGCTGACCATCCGACCGTGCACCAGGCATTGGAAAGCAGTTGCGTCCAGTAGAGCGACTGGGCATCGTCGGGGGGAACGGTCAGGGTCTTGGCTTCGATTTTATCCAAAGCCTTTCGGGACATGTCGATCGCTACCTCCAAGTCGTGACCGCCCGTGGGAGTGCTTGTTTCGAGGATCGAGTCGGATTCCCGCAAAAAGTCGCCCGGTTCGTGCAGTTGCTCCAATACGCTTTTGGGAACGATGGTCGAGTAGGTGCCGTCATCGAAATGCAGGGCATCCGCTTCGAGGGTGTGGCCGTAGAGATCCCAATGCGGGTTGATCGTAACCTGATGGTTCAAGTCTTCGAACATGCCGCGGCGGAATGCGAGGTACTTGTCCCACTGATCGAGTGGAACCTTGTTTTTCTTCACAGTGGCGACCCGCTCCGCCTTGAAAACTCCGTTCTTGAAGCTGTAGGTGGAGTGATACTCAAGCCAGTCCTCTTTGAGGTCCACATTCGGCGGCGGTGTCATGGTCCAGCCAGTGGGCAATTGCATGGTGGCAATGTAATCGGTTTTGCCCGTGGCTCCGAGATCAATGTCATCGGCAGGTTTTGTCTCTTTTACGCCGGGAGCCAATTCTCCACCTATCGACGGCAGAGGCGCTGAAACCCAGTGCGACGTGTCGTTGTCGTCCCATTGGTAATACTTCTCGCGGGTGTAGTCGAATGAGAAATTGAGCGGCTTATCGATCTGCTCGACTGCAGAGACCTGGGGATTTGAGACTTCTCCGCCGTAACCTTCAGCCCCGGCGATCCGCTGCATCAGCTCTTTCCACTGGGACTCAGGAGTCCGGCGGAAGCCGAGGCGAAAGATCATTCCAATATCGCCATCAGAGGTCTGGGAGATATGTCCGGAGAAAAGGCCATGGTCGGAAAGCTTACCCTCGACCTGGAGGCGAACGGTTCGGGGCTGGGGCAGGTCGACGGGAGTGCGCTCGAGATAAGCTGGTTTTGAGGTGGGAATGGCTAGAGCTTGCTTGTCGCGCAGGGTGCCGAAGAGAACGCCGACGGGCGCAACTTCTTCAGTGGAGTCCATCCAGAGGAGTTTTCCGGCGAGGGGAACGAGAGTGATGACGTGGTCAAACTGCGCGGGCGAGGGAGTGGCGGGATCGAGCTCACTGCTGCTGGAGATGAGAACGGGCCACGCTTGAATGCCGACGGCCTTGAGCTCTGAGGCAAGCAGGGTGTGCTTGTCTTTGCAGTCGCCGTATTCGTTAGAGAGGACGTCATCAGCGGGGTGGGGCTGGTAACGGCCGATGCCGAATTCAAGGCCGACATAGTGGATGTGGAGCGCGACGTCGTTGAAGATGGCGCGAATTTTGTCTTCGTCGGAAGTGAGGCCTTTGGTGAGTGCGTCGGCCTTGGCCTGAATGGCGGGAGTGATGGCGAGGGAGTCCTGCTGGAGGGATTGATACCATGCGCCGACCTGATCCCAACTGGCAAAGGTGGTGACCTGCACGGAGGGCTTGAGTTTATTAGTGGACTTGGGCGGGGCGTCGGGATCGGGACGGGCGAGATTGGAGCTGGCCCAGTGATAGAGCTTGCGTCCATCGGCGGCGGTAATGGTCGGCTGCAAGTCGGAGCTGGCGACGGTGACGGGCTTGGCGGCGGGCAGGTCGAGGTCGAGCTGCTCGTCGAGCACGATGAGGTTCCTTTCAAAGGAGTAATCGAACCAGAACTGGCCGGGGATCTCGGGCTTGATGGTGCGGAGGGTGACCTGGGACTCGAGCGTATCGCCGACGCTGAGGCCTTTCACCGCGACGTGTTTCTGGTGGATGTCAGAGTACATGGGCGCTTCGCGGGTGACGTCGGCGGGCATGTCCTGGATGTTGTAGTCGGGGGTAACCACTACCGTGCCATCGGGCTTGACGACGCGAACGTAGCCGATGTCGATCTGCTGATTCGAGGCTGTGTAGGTGAAGGTGAGGACGGCCATTTGTTTCACGCCGGAGTCGGCCAGGAGGCGGGTTCGGGAGGTAACCTGGCGAGTGCCGGTGCCGTCGGCCTCCATGCGGATGCGGGTGTAGACCTTCTCTATTACCAGGCCTTCCTTGGAGACATCGGGGGATTTGGCGGCGAGTGGGAGGGCGGCGGGCGAGGCGGGAGCAGGCTGTGGATGGGCCGGCTTGTCCTGGGCGGCGAGGAGGGATGGGGCGCAGATGCTTATGGCGATGAAGAACACGGCCGGGCTGTGGAGAAAGAGACGAATCGAGCGCATTGATGGCTTTGGGCAGCGCATAAAGTGAGTCCCCGAGATTACTGGAAACGATAGCAGAATCCTGGGCGGAGCGCGGTGATGAGGATCGAGTGTATCAGCTGATGGGAAACAAAATGTAGGAAACACAATGGAAGGTGGAAGGGCGCGACGGCCGACGGATGACCTTTGTGGTCTCTCACCCATCGAGCCAAAAACGCTCGATGGGTGGGGCACGGAGCGCTTGTGCAAGAACTGGCTGTTGTGGTTCGTGGATTCCCACCCTTGCGATAGGAAAAAATCGCAAGGATGGGGCACAGAGCCTTAGTGGGCACTCGAAGTTCCATTCCCCCCGCCGGCCGGGCCGATGTGGTCTTAGAGCTCTGTCGATTGGGACTCGACAAGGGATTTGGCTTTGGCGATGAAGTCGGCGAGGGGGATGGAGCCCTGGTCGCCTTTGGAGCGGGTGCGGACGCTGACGGAGTTGGAGGCTTCTTCCTTGTCGCCGAAGACGAGGATGTAGGGGGTTTTCTGGTTGGCGAAGTCGCGGATTTTGCCGTTCATTTTTTCGTTGCGGTCGTCGACTTCGACACGGAGGCCGGCGGCTTTGAGTTCGGCTTCGACTTTCTTGGCGTAGGCGTGGTGGCGTTCGCTGATGGGGACGAGGCCCACCTGCACGGGAGCAAGCCAGAGCGGGAATGCGCCGGCGTAGTGCTCGATGAGGACGCCGAAGAAGCGTTCGACAGAGCCGAAGAGGGCGCGGTGAACCATGACGGGCTGATGGCGCTCGCCGTCTTCGCCAACGTATTCAAGTTCGAAACGGGCGGGGAGATTGAAGTCGAACTGGACGGTGGAGAGCTGCCAGGGACGGCCGAGCACGTCGATCAGCTTGATGTCGATTTTGGGGCCGTAGAAGGCGGCTTCCCCGGGAAAGGTTTTGAACGTGAGGCCGCGATCGGTGAGCACCTTTTTAAGCGCACCTTCGGCATGGGACCAATTCTCGGCAGTGCCAAAGAAATCACCGGCCTTCAGCGGGTCGCGCGTGGAAAGCTCGACACGATATTCCTTGAAGCCGAAAGTTTTCAAGACGGCTTCGGCAAAGTCGAGGCAGGCGATGACTTCGCCTTCAATCTGCTCCGGCGTACAGAAGATGTGCGCGTCGTCTTGCGTGAAGCCGCGCACGCGCAACAGGCCGTGCATGGTGCCGGAGCGCTCGTAGCGGTAGACGTTGCCGAATTCGGCGTAACGCTGGGGCAGATCGCGGTAACTCTTGGGCGAGTTTTTGTAGATGAGGATGTGGCCTGGACAGTTCATCGGCTTGAGCCGGTACTCGGCGTCGTCAAGCTTCATGGGCGGGAACATGTCTTTGGAATAAACGCCGTCGTGGCCCGAGACCACCCACAGATCGCGGCGCATGACGTGGGGCGTGTAGACGAGCAGATAGCCGCGGCGGAGGCATTCTTCGCGCATCCAGTCTTCCATGGCTTTGCGGACGATGCCGCCCTTGGGATGCCAGAAAATGAGACCGGCGCCGGCGATTTCCTGGATGCTGAAAAGGTCAAGCTGCTTGCCGAGGACGCGATGGTCGCGCTTGGCGGCTTCTTCAAGGCGGGCGAAGTGGGCGTCGAGATCTTTTTGCGAAAAAAAGGCGGTGCCGTAGATGCGCTGAAGCTGGGGATTCTTTTCGTCGCCGAGCCAGTATGCGCCGGCGAGCGAAAGAACCTT
This sequence comes from Occallatibacter sp., assembly GCA_050013735.1. Taxonomy (GTDB): domain Bacteria; phylum Acidobacteriota; class Terriglobia; order Terriglobales; family Acidobacteriaceae; genus Telmatobacter. The sequence continues at coordinate 58,533 of JBEKEQ010000003.1, read as the reverse complement.
GAAGGCTTTGACGCGGCCGGTGGAGGGGACATGAGGGCCGCGGCAGAAGTCAACGAAGCTGCCGTTGCGATAGAAGCTGACTTCAGAGCCGGGCTGGGTGAACTTGGTGACGAAGTGGGTCTTCATGAAGTCGCCGTCGCGGGCGAATTCTTCAAGGGCCTGTTCGCGGGGCTCGTAGATGCGGTCGAACTTTTCATCGCGGGCTACGACCTCAGCCATTTTGGCCTGGATGGTTATGAGGTCCTCAGGCGTGAAAGGAGTGGGGCGATAGAAGTCGTAAAAGAAGCCGGCGTCTGTGGCTGGGCCGTGGCCGAGCTTGGTTTCAGGGAAGAGCTCAAGGACGGCCGTGGCGAGGACGTGGGCGGCGGAGTGGCGGACGACCTTGAGGGATTCGGGGTCGCTTTCTTTGAGGAGATCGAGGCGCGTGTCTGCGGTGAGGGGCGTGGAGAGATCGACGAGGCGCGGGGCGGCTGAATCTTCAGCGGCGTACATGGCGTCTTCAGCCTGGGCGTCTGAGGCGGAGCTTGGGGTTGCTGCGCCGTTGAGTGGAGTGAGGCGGGCTACGACGCTGGCGGCGGCGAGGCGCGGAGAGATGGAGTTTGCAATATCGAGAGGCGTTGTGCCGGAGGGTACTTGGCGAATGGAACCGTCGGGCAGGTGTACGGCAATGGATTGCGTGCTCATGGGTGAAGGTCCTGAGTTTTCCGGCCGCGGAGTTGTGATCGAGCGGCAACATTTAAGGATATACCGCGGGCAGGATGGGAACAATGCGAGGACGAAGCGCGTAAGTGCATTTGAACTTCTTAGCTGATATTGTGGCGTGGTGCCTTTGACTGCCGAAGCGCGGAGTTGAAGGGAAGAATATCTTCGAAAAGGGGCTTGACGATGAAATGGCATTTACGGGGCTTTGCGCTCCTGGTTCTTGTTGCGGCAATTGGCGCTGAGTGGTGCCAAGGTCAGCCGGCGATTCAACCTTCGGTGGACATAACGCAGGTTCCGGCGGCGGCGCAACCCTCCGCGCATTTTGATGCGGACGCCGCTACGGAAGCTTATATGGCGACGATTCCGGCGGCGGCGACGGCGCGCTCAAACGCTTACTTCGAGGGCGGCTACTGGCTGATTCTGTGGAGCTTTTTGTATGGGTCGGCGGTTTCGCTGCTGGTGCTGGGTCTGGGCTGGTCGGCACGGATGCGGGATGCGGCGGTGAAGATTACGCGATTCAAGTGGCTGCAGACGTTTCTTTATTGGGTGGAGTACACACTGCTGACGACGGTGCTGGGTTTTCCGCTTGAGTTCTATACGGAATTTGTGCGGGAACATAAATATGGGCTGGCCACGCAGAGTTTCTGGCCATGGATGGGCGATGAAGGAAAGAGCCTGCTGGTGGGGCTGGTGCTGGGCGGACTGGCGGTGATGCTGCTGTTTGGCATTGTGCGCAGGGTGGGGGAAAGCTGGTGGATTTGGGGCGCGGTTGCGTCGATGGCGCTGGCAGTGGTGGGAATCGCCATTGGGCCGGTGTACTTGCAGCCGATTTTCAACAAGGTTGAGCGGCTGAACGACCCGAAGATAACGGAGCCGATTTTGCGGATGGCGCGCGCCAACGGGATTCCGGCCAAGGATGTGTATGAGATCGACGCGAGCCGGCAGACAACGAGGATGAGCGCGAATGTGAGCGGGTTTGCCAACACGATGAGGATCACGCTGAACGACAACCTGCTGCGGCGGGGGTCGCCGGAGGAGATTCAGGCGGTGATGGGGCACGAGATGGGCCATTACGTGATGAATCACATTCCGAAAATGCTGCTGTTCCTGCTGATTGTGATTGTGAGCTTCTTTGCCTACCTGAAATGGGCGCTGGGCTGGACGCTGAAGCGGTGGGGCGCGAGGTGGGGAATTCACGGAGTTGGCGATCCGGCCGTGCTGCCGCTGGTGGTTTTGCTGGCGGGGGTCTTCTTTTTTGTGCTGACGCCGGTGATGAATACCTATACGCGGACGCAAGAGAAGGAGGCTGACATGTTTGGACTGAACGCGGCGCGGCAGCCCGACGGGTTTGCGCAGGCGGCGATTCACCTGAGCGAGTACCGGAAGATGCGGCCGGGCGCGCTGGAGGAGTTTGTGTTTTTCGATCATCCGAGCGGGTACAACCGGATTCACTCCGCAATGGTGTGGAAGGGCGAGAATCTGGAGCTCTTCGACAAGACTACGGGGCATTGAGGAGCGGCTGGAACTGAGCCGTGGAAAATAGTAAGGGTTGCAATGAGGGCGAGGCTTATGAGCTTCGCCCTCATTGTTTTTGGGGTCGTCTAAGAGCTTCCGGTTCCGATGCAGAACCGGCACGGATGATTCTTAGCGGCCGATGACCAGAACAACGAAGCTGCCGGGGAGAATGGCTGGGCGGGGGCGGGGATTGTCGGGGGTGGGGGCGGGACGCGGGCCGAACTCGGCGGTCACGAGATAGATGCGGTCAGTGGCGGAGTCATAGGCCATGGTGCGTGCGCCGCGCTGGGTGGGCAGAGTCTGGAGGGTAGGGTAGCCAGGGGCTGCGGCATCGATTACGGAGAGGACGCCTTCTCCGCAGGAGGCGAAGGCGAGCTTATGAGCGGCGCTCCAACCGGCGGCGTCGGGGCCGTCGCCGATGGAGGGAGTGGCGATGGACCTGCCGGTGTTGGAGTCAGTGACGGCCATATGCTTGCCGCCGCAGACGGAGAAAAGGCGGGCGCCGGGAACGTCAAAGGCCAGACCGCTGGGGCCGTCGCAGCCGGCGAGCGGCCAGACGGCGGTGATGGTTTTGGTGTGGGCGTCGAGGCGGACGAGTTCGTTTTTATCTTCGATGTTGTCGAAGACTGTGCCCTTGCCGTCGACGGCGGGGAATTCAGGCTTGCCGGGAAGTGGGATCGTCGCCACGACCGCTCGACTGGCGGCGCTGATGACGGTGACGGTCTGGCTGCGGCCGTTGAAGGCCCAGACGGTTTGGGTGGAGGGCTCAAAGACTATGCCGTCGGGGTATTGGCCGGCGGGAATAGTGGCGATGGTGGCCAGGGTGGCGCGGTCGAAGACGACTACGGCGTTGCCGTCGCCATCGGAGATGTAGCCGAATTTGCCGGCGTCGTCGAGGGCGATGCCGTGGGTTCCGTGGAGGTTGGCGATAGTGCCGATTGGCTTGCCGGTAGTGGTGTCGAGGACATCGACGCGGGCACCCCGGGTGAGATAGAGGCGATGGGCCAACGGGTCGGCAAGCAGGTAATCCCAGCCGCCGTCGCCGCCGATGTTCCAGCGGTCGAGGATTTTGTATGGTTGCTGGGCAGCGGGTCGGGCAGCAGGGACAATTTGGCATGCTGCGGCAACCAGGCAACCTAAGAAACCCGCGGTGGCGAAGGAGCTGGCAAGAGAAGGAGGAAAGTGTCTTATAGGCATGAAGACTCCGTTTAGAGAACGAGCCGGAGCAAGGATAGCATCTGGGAGCGGGTGCGAAGTAGCGACGGGGCTGGGCCGATGCGTTACCCTCTTATCTGTATTCACTGACGACACAGGAACAGACCTTTGCGCATTGTGCTCTCGAACATAGGCACCTTTGGCGACATCAATCCTCTGATTGCGATCGCGCTGGAGCTGAAACGGCGCGGGCATGTGCCGGTGATGGCGGTACCGACGATTTTCAGGCCGAAGATTGTGCCGCTGGGGCTTGAGTTCCACGCGGTGCGGCCGGATATCGACCCGGAGAACACGTTGATGGCAGAAATGGTCTACGACGTGCGGAAGGGCACGGAGCGAGGACTGAGAGAGTTTCTGTTTCCCGTTCTGCGGCAGACCTACGACGACCTGCTGGATGCGGCGACCAAGCCAGAGCGAGCAGACCTGATGCTGCTGGGCGAGCTGAATTATGCCGGGCCGATTGTGGCGGAGGTGACGGGGATCAAGTGGGCGAGCTATGTGCTGGCGCCGCTTTCTTTTTTTTCCGCGTTCGATCCGCCGGTGCTGCCACCTTATCCGCGGCTGGCGCGGGCAGACAAGGCGGTGCCGGGGTTTGGCCGCGTGGTGAAGCGGCTAGCGCGGTTTGTGAGCCGGAAATGGCCCGAACCGATTTACAAATTGCGGGCAGAGCTGGGGCTGGCAAAGGGAAAAAATCCATTGTTCGATGCCAAGCACTCGCCGTATTTGGTGCTGGCGCTGTTTTCGCGGGTTCTGGGCACGGAGCAGAAGGATTGGCCGGCGCATGCGCTGATTACGGGATTCTGCTACTACGATTCTGATGCGGGGAACGCGGCGTTGCCGGCGGATCTGGAGCGTTTTCTGGCTTCAGGACCGGCGCCGGTGGTGTTCACGCTGGGGTCGGCGGCGGTGCTGGCAGCGGGACGGTTTTATGAATTCTCAGCCAAGGCGGCGATGAATTTGGGCGTGCGGGCGGTGTTGCTGATCGGGAGCGACCCGCGCAACCGGCCGAGCCAGGAATTGCCGGAGACGATTTGCGTGGCCGAGTACGCGCCTTACTCGGGACTGTTTCCGAGGGCGGCTATGGTGGTGCACCAGGGCGGGGTGGGGACTACGGCGCAGTGCCTGCGGGCGGGCAAGCCGATGCTGATTATGCCCTACTCGCACGACCAGCCGGATAATGGGCGGCGGATGCTGCGGCTGAAGTTGGCGCGGGTGATTCAGAGAGCGAAATACATGCCGATGCGGGTGGCGCGGGTGCTGAAGGCGATGCTTGCGGAGCCCAGATTTGCACGGCGGGCAGCGCAGGTGGCGCGGGTGCTGGAGCGCGAGGACGGGGTGAAGGCGGCGTGCGACGCGCTGGAGGAGCTGGCGCAAAGTGCGGAAAAAAGGCAGCTTAGGTTAGGCCCGTAGAAACGCATCAGCTTGCTGATTGTCCCCGGAGGAGTTGGCGATCAGGCGCTGTGGCCGGCGCATTGCATCACTCCAAGGAAGGCGGTCCAAGGCCCCACGACCTCCCGGTACTGATGGGCCATAACCCTTGAGACCTGGTGCAAATGGGTGAGGTCGTGGGCTGCCCAGGTTGCCAGCAGCTCCGACAGGGTCACCACTCCGAGCGCGGGATGCTTTCCCCGCAGCGCGAGCTCTTCTTCCCCCAGATTCATGGCATGCAGTTCGACGAGGTTTTCGGACCTGAGGCGGGCAAACTCATCCAATAGTTGCGCGAGGGACTTACCCTGGCTCTCTCGCGTCTGTGCAAACCGATCAAAAGGTTCGAAGGGGCGCGACTCGCCAAATTGGAGCATGCGCTTCGCGCGTGGAATCCAGTCAGCGCGCTCGCCGTGAATGAGATGGCCGACAACATCGAATACGCTCCATGTGTTTTCGCCTTCATTGCGAAATGTCCAGGTTTCCGGCAGTTCGCGCAGAAGCGCATCGAGAGCGGCAGGAGTGCGAGCGAGAAGCGATATTGTGTGCTGCAAGTTGTGTCTCATAAATTCCCTCATTTCAAGGGCAATCACAGTCCTTGGTTCGGAATATCTTCTTCGCAAGGTGTTTCACTTACTGATAATCGCCGTAATGACAGGTGCAGAACGACCTGGTTTGCAAGATCGCCGGTCTTCAGTTCTCCAGCAGAGGAATGAGGTGTCACCTGCGGGAATAGTGCTTCGTTTTTCCGGTGCGGGAGTTGGTGATAGAGAAGCTGCCGTCAGACGAGGCGGCGACTTTGAGGTATGCGCCGTCGGGCGCGCCTATGGGGTTGGCGATCAGCTTCGCGGGGCTGTTGTGGTCAGAGTCGGAGTCTTCAGCGGTGTGGAGCATCCAGAGGTCTTTGAGGCCGGGAGACTCATGGATGGTTTGCCAGGCTTCAGGGCTGCCGGCCTTGTGGGCGCCGTTGTCCATGATGGCTACGCGAGGATGGATGGCGCGGACGAAGGCGCGGGAGTTGGATTGGTTGGAGCCGTGATGATCGACCATGTAGAGGTCGACTGAGCCGATGGGGTTGACGGGGCAGACGAGGGCAACCTCTTTGGCTTTGGTCAGGTCGCCGAGATCGAGGAAACGAAATTGGCCGTAGGTAACGAGGATGCCGGCGGAGTGGGGATTCTCAGTGGTGTCGGGGTCCCAATGGGGCTCAGTAGCGCACCAGGGGTTGGGAGTGGGGTTAATGCCGGGGATTGAGGGGATGCGGTCACCGTCGGCGGTGAGGACGATGGCGGAAAGGCCGGGAAGATTGATGGTGTCGCCGGGATGGACGATGCGACGAGGCTTGCCCTGGATGGCTTTGAGATAGGCGGCGAAGTCGTGGCGGGTGATGTCGGAGTCTTCACGATTTTCGCCGTGGTCGAGAAATTCGCCGATGGGGACGCGCTTTACCAGTTCGGGCACACCGCCGACGTGGTCGGTGTGAAAGTGGGTGATGAGCAGGTGATCAATGCTGGTGATGCCAGCGTCGCGCATGGCAGCTTGTATGCGGGCGGCATCGCGGCCATTGTTGCCGGGCCAGCCGGTATCGATGAGCAGGGATGCGCCGGAGGGTGCGACGAGGAGCGTGGATTGGCCGCCTTCGACATCGATGGAGTAGATGAGCAGGCGGCCGGGCGCGGCGGTTTGGGCAAAGGCTGGAAGCGGGAAGAGAAGCAGGAACGAGCAGGAGAAGGTGAAAAGCAGCGTGGGCGCATTGCGGCGAAGGCGCGGGAGATTGCGGCGAAGATGGAAGAGGCGGAAACCGAGCGCGATTTTCATTTGCGGGTTAGTTTACCGGTGAGGGCCGGGGTTGGGAAGGTGGGAGACTATTTTTGGGGGATGGGGACGGGATTTGGGGAGCGATGAGTGGCTGCGCAGTGCGCGCCAGGGCGAGCTGGTGTAAACTGGTCGGGACCCTAAAGCCGGTTCGCGCAGGTGAACCGGCTCGATTGTGTCGGGACGTGGCTCAGCCTGGTAGAGCACTCGCTTGGGGTGCGAGGGGTCGGCAGTTCAAATCTGCCCGTCCCGACCATTATTAGAATCAACGACTTAGAAATATTGCCTCCGAGTGGGAGATTGTAAGACGAGTGCTATTGGGGCGCAATTACCCTGACATCTGCTTTGCATCTCCACCATGTGCTGTATCTTATGAATGCCTGAAGGTAGCCGCAATTGCCCTGATTGTGCATGCCCTCATCCGCGGGAGGCTGATGTGACTCGCGACTCGATTACAATTTCGCCGGGTACGCGGTTCCGAGCTGCGCTTGCGCTGGCGATGATTGCGGATGCGCTGCAAATCATTGTGTTTCCCATATTCGTTGAGGGAGCTGAATCGCCGGTCGACGATTTCGTCGACTTGGGCGTTGGAGCCGTGCTGACTTATCTGCTTGGGTGGCACTGGGAGTTCCTGCCGTCGTTTGTGGGGAAGCTCGTGCCGGGGGTAGACCTGGTTCCCTTTTGGACGCTGGCTGTGGCGAACGTCTATCGGAAATCGAAACGGATTGCGGCTGGGATGGTCGATAGCCGCGAAGACGATCGGACGGGGAGAGACCCGCGGAGTTCGTAAGACGCGAATGGTCAGGAACGGAATCCAGTTGCATTGGGGAATATGGTCACGCGCAAATGGGTCGATCCATAGGGCACGAGGGTGATGGTTTCAACTTCCGCTGCAACGTCGAGCGAGAAGGATAGCGGGCCTTTGGGCAAGAAATTGCGCGCAGGCACGGTTGACTCTGCCGATCGAGCGTCCCTGGCTGGAGCGGGGTCAGAAGCGTTTTTTGGGGTGGGCAGCGGCGGAGTGAATAGAATGGCTGGGTCTTTAGGGTCGGCGGCGAGTTTCCATCCGGGGACGCGCCGCGCGGGGGCCTTGAGCCGCAGGGGTGGATCGACCCAGGGATCGGGAGTCATTGCGGATCGCTCGAGGTGCAACTCGGTTTCGGCGTGACCGGAAGACGAATTGGCGGCGTCGAGGGCAAGCGCGTAATTCCACTCGCTGGCCGGCCGGGCTTCCCATGAGGGGAATTCCGCTGTGGACCAAGGCTTAATCGGATTCGACGACCATTCCTCTTTGATGGGCAGCGAGTAGACAAGAGGCCCGTGTTCAAGGGCGATTCCCCCCTGGGGCCAATGTGTGGCGCGGGTCCGCATGGGCAGAACTAGGGTAATTACGTCTCCTGGATGGAAATGGCGATCGAGCGTTGAGAATCCTTTGTTGGGTGGTGGCAGGCGGGTCTTTTGGCCGTTGATGAGGAGTTCGGGGCTCTGGCACCACTGAGGAATTCTGAAAGAGAGAGGAAACGAGACGGGCTTCCCGGTGCGGATGATGAAGCGGATGTGTTCTTCGAACGGAAAGCTTGTTTGCTGCTCGACTTCAACGATTTGCTTCTCTTTTCCGAGCGGTAGCTTGACCGTGGATGGCCCGTAGAGCACCGCCGCGAGGCCGTTCGCGCGGTCGCGCATCCACATGCGGATGACGTAGTTGGGAAGGATGCGATGAACGTTTCCGGCGCAGCAGGCAACGCCGCCGCCGGGATTTGGCTGATAGGCCATGGTGCTTCTGCCGCTGTTGGGGATGTGGCTGGAGGTTTGCGTGGCCAGCATCTGGTTGGGGCAAGAGAGATATTGCAGACCCTTCCAATCTTTGCGGATTGCGCCGAAGCCGGCGTTGAGGCAGGCGCGCTCGATACGGTCAGCCCAGGCACCGTCTCCGGTGGCCATCAACATATATCCCCAGTTCCAGGTGTGATCGGCGATATCGCAGGTTTCATGAACGTCGCGCGAGGTGACGCTGGAATAAAATTCGCTGGTTGATGGAACTCCGTCGACCAGCATGTAGCGTGAGAGAACGCGTTGCTGCGCGGCAAGAGCAAAGGCGAGGTATTCCGCTTTGCCGGTGTGTGCGTAGAGGATTGCGGGCAGCTTGGAGGTTTCAGCGTAGGTGACGCCATGGGAAATGACGGGGGCATTGCCAAGAACCCGGTCGGGAGCCAGATCTCCGCGATCGCCGGTGGGGGACAGCTTCAGGTAGGCGCTCCAGGCACTTTCGGCGAGGGCAAGCAGGCGCGTGTCTGCGGTTTGTTGATAGGCCCACAACATGCTTTCGACGTTGGCGACGTTGCGCACGGGTTTGGAATAGGAGGCCGAATCAGAAAGATAGTGATCGCGCAGCAATTCCGCGGCGTGACGGTCGTCCCGCGCATCGGCCAGAGCGGCCACGGCGCGAAAGAAGACAGCATGCGGCCAGCGGTGGTAGTTCGGGGCGGGGCTCTCGATTGCGTGGGGACCTAAATAGCCGTTGTTGCCGGAATGACTCAGAGTGAATAGGACCGGCTGAAGCGCGCGGTCAAGAAGGCGCCGATCGTCAAGCAGGAGCGCGCATCGCAGCGCGCCGTCAATCCAGTAGCCTTTCTGTTCCCAGGCCCACCATGCCTCGTCGGCGCCGATGTGTTCGGAAGCGTAGTGCTCCTCGCCGCTCCAATAATCGCCAGTAAAGGGCTCCGAGATCTCGGGCAGGTAGTAGCCGAGTTGATCGGCCTGCTTTTGAAGATAGGTACGTAGCCAACCATTGGGCGTGACTGCCGACGCGGGAAGTTGGTCAAGGCGAGAGTATTTTGGCGGCGACAAGTGCAGCGCACCGGTGGTTGCGGAGGCGCGACGGGAAAGCCAAAGCGTGACGGAACTGAGCAGAGCGGCTTCGAGAAAGCTTCGCCTGTTAAGCGATTTCATTTTGCAGCTTCGTTTCGGGCGCCGAATCCTGCATTGAGATTACACTCGCTGCCGGGCTTATGCGGGGTCCGGGGTTGAACCTTCTCCATTTTCACTCGAAGGCGGCTGTTCTTTATGGCTGAGCCTATTGGCGCGATAAATTGCGAAGATTTGCGTGATGGGCGCATAGGATCGCTTGCGGCAAGAGCGGCAACGCACAGGATAGCGAAAGCAAAGTATCTGGACGACGTCTTTGACGCGAAGTCTGGAAAGTCGAAACTTGGTAGACCGGCAACTGAGACAGTTCATAGTCAGTCAGGCTCCGAAGCTAAAAATGTAGGTGTTGTTCCGGGCAGCGCGGGAACTGAGCTTAAACGCGCTCCGGAGGCGAATACGAGCGCTTGCCAGATAAGTTAGGTTAGCATGCGAGGTCAAGGGCAGGTTACCTGCCGATGAAAATGCGTCAGGAGGGGAAAAGGAAGCCTGAAGGATCTGGCGCGGCGGCCATTCGAGAGCGGCGGTGCGAAGGGCGAGAAGGCTGCGAAGCGAAGAGGCCGGCAATTTCACGGAGTTCGGCTCGGGCGTGGCCGATGGCAGCGGCAAAGGCATCGAGGCGCTGAGCGGCCTCGTCGCCGAGGAGTGGAAGGCGGGACGGAGATTCGTGGCGGGGTTCCTGCCTTGGAGCGGGCATGGGGAGGGGTTGACGACGAGCCTGGCCAAGGACCTGGCGGGCGCCGGAAAGCGTGTATCCCTCGGCGTGGACGAGGCGCTTGATTTCAAGGGCAGTCTCGACGTCGCGGCGGCGATAGAGGCGCTGGCCGGTTCCGCTCTTGTTGGGTTTGAGCTGAGGAAACTGCGTTTCCCAGAAGCGCAGGACGTAAGTTTCGAGACCGCAGATGCGGGCGACATCGCCGATTTTGAAGTAGAGACGGTCTGGGATGGGGGAGGGGGTGACGTTGCGCCGACTGGAGAGTTGCGAGGTCATGAGAAGAATGAGGGGGCCTGCGCGACGATCGCGGGAAGCCCACTCTTAACGCAGTATAGGCATGAATGGGGAGATTTGCGAAGCAAATCGGCGAGGAGGATTCAACAGGATTAACGGGGAAGGCAATGAGAAGAAGCGAGAAGCGATTGGCGAGGATTTAATCTGTCATTTTTTCAGGTCGACTGACGGCGGCGCGAGGAGGAGATTGCGCGGGAGCGGCGCGGAGGTATTGAGGCGGCCAGCTGGCCTGTTCGTTGAGGCTTGCCGCAGCGTGAATGGGCCAGTAGGGATCGTAGAGGAACTCGCGGCCAAGAAGGACGAGATCGGCGTGTCCCCTAGCGATGACGTCGTTTGCCTGGTTGGGATCGGTGATGAGGCCAACGGCGGCGGAGGGAATAAGGGCCTCCTGGCGCACCCTGGCGGCAAACTCGACCTGGTAGCCGGGGCTTGAGGGAACCTTGGCGTTGGGAACCAGTCCGCCGGAGGAGACATCGACCAAATCGACGCGTTGTTCGCGAAAGAGGCGAGCGAGTTGAAGAGCTTCCTCGATGTCCCAACCGCCCTCAACCCAATCTGTGGCTGAGATGCGGACGAAGAGGGGCAGGTGGGGAGGCCACTCGGCGCGGACGGCCGCGACCACTTCGAGCACGAGGCGGGCACGATTCTGAAAGCTGCCGCCATAGGAATCGGTGCGGTTGTTGGAGAGAGGGGAGAGGAACTGGTGGAGGAGATAGCCGTGCGCGGCATGGATTTCGACAAAGTCGAAGCCCGCCACGAGGGCCCTGCGGGTTGCTTTGCGAAAGGCCTCGACTACGGCGTCGATGCCAGCCCGATCAAGAGAAAGCGGGACGGCATAGTTGGGAGAAAAAGCGAGGGCGCTGGGAGCGACTGTTTGCCATCCGCCATTCGAGGGCAAGAGCAGACGCTCTCCCTCCTGCGGAGGAGCCATGCTGCCCTTGCGGCCGGCATGGGCCAACTGAATGCCCGCGCGGGCACCCTGGGAGTGGAGAAAGCTTGTGATTCTGGCGAGGGCGGGGACGTGTGCGTCTTTCCAGATGCCGAGATCGGCAGAGGAGATTCGTCCTTCCGCGACGACTGCAGAGGCTTCGACGATGACGAGGCCGGCGCCACCCTGAGCGCGGGAGCCCAAGTGGACGAGGTGCCAATGACTGGCGAAACCATCGAGCGATGAGTACTGGCACATGGGCGAGACGCCGATGCGGTTGGGGAAAACGACGGAGCGCAATTGAAAAGCAGAGAAAAGCGGGTGGCTCATAACCTTTCGCAGCCAATCATAACTCAAATCAGAGAGTTGGCAGATGTAAACAAATGGGAAGACCAAGCCCGTGGCGGATGATTATGCGCCTAGACAGCTAAGGGAAGTATTGATTGGAACGATGACTACAACTCAATACTACTGCCTCTTAATGACGGCGGCTCCTTTTTCGTCGGCAAGGATGGTGTTTTCGAGGCGCCGAAAGTCGGCGGCTTTGGCGGCCGGAATCTGGACCTGGCGGACGACATACTCGCGCTGGTAGTGAAGGAGGTTTCCTTTTGCGGAAACGGAAGAGCGATAACTGGCAAAGCCGAGGTCGATATCGACGGGGTCGGGGGTTTCGTCAACGATGTAGCCGGGAGGCAGAGTGATGTCAAAGCTATCGCGCCAGAGGCCGGTGGCGTCGAGGTCAATGGGATAGACGCGGGGCTTATCGTCGAAGGGCAATGCGCGGGAGCCGAGGACCCTGGGACGGACGAGCAGAAGCGGACCGGCCTGGTGGGCGTATTGGGCGACGGTGAGCTTGAAATGGAATTCGAGCGGCTTGTCGAGGGCTTCGGGCTGGACAAATTGGAAGGAGTCCAGGACGACGCCGGGCAGAGACTCGGCGACCAATTTTTCCCAGTATTCGCGGCGCTCTTTTTCGTCGGTGTACTTGAGGAACATGCGCAAATCCGCGCCTCCGGGACCGGTGTGGGAGGTATCGACGGAGCCGGTTAAAGCCCCTTCAGGTTGAAGAGTGAATTTGCCCACCCGTTCGGTGGTGTTGGCTTCGGGGTCGAGGATGGGCAGGGCAACGATCTGACTGGAAGCGCCGGCGCAGAGAGTTCCATAGCCGCCCTGGAGGTAGGAGGGGAGATTGCCCACGGGGGTGCGCTCGTTGGTGGGATCGAAGATAAGGTAGCGTTTGCCATCTTTGGCTTTGACGATGGCCATGAGGCGGGGATCCCGGACATCGGCGGGAATTTCGATGGCAGTAATCATGTGGTTGCCATAAAGGGAGGGATCGTTGGGATCGACGATGCCGCGGCGGTCATCCACGGGCATGTAGAAGGCATGAATGCCGGCAACCTGAAGCATGGAGATGAGCAGGGTGGTTTTGTCTTTGCAGTCGCCGTACTTGTTGCGGTAAATATCAGCGGCATGATTGGCCTGCCATCCGCCTATGCCGCGGGTCACGATGAAGTAACGGATGTTCTTCTGGATGGAATCGGTGATGCGACTGAGTTTGGTATAGAAATCGGGCGCACCGGCGACGAGAGCCTGGACCTGGGCAGTGATCTCAGGGGATGGGTCGGGGCGGCCCGCCTCCAGTTTAGTGAACCATTGGCCGATGGCACGCCACTGATTGTCAGTGCCGTCAACGGCCGCATCGCCCCATTGAACGGACATGCGGGCGGCGAGGGCCTCCCACTCCGGAGCGGAGCGCACATCGCGGAGAATGAGAGCGGGCATGTCCTTGACCTCCCAGCGCCAATGGTTGGGGGCGACCTCGACGGGCTGAACGGGCTTGTACTGGTGCCAGGCTTCGGCGTGAGCGCGACCCGGCGGGAGGTCGACTTCGAGGGCCTGGAAGACTACTGGAATGCTGTACTGGATTTGCCAGACGTTTTCCAGCCGGAAGGGCTGAAGCTGTTCTTCGGACTCGCAGAAGATGGTGGCGCCGACGTCGACGGCGGGAGGATGTGCGATGCGTGCTTTACGCGTGGAAAGCATGATGGGAATGCCGGTGCTGCCTTCCTCAATGAAATCCGTGTCCTGGGCCTGGTACTGTTTTTCGTCGGCGGCGATGGTCCAGACGCGGAAATAATTGATTTTTTCGTCCACGTCGTAGGAGACTTCGCACGTTCCATCTTTGCGTCCTTGCGGCTTGAGAATCCGGATTGCCGTGCGTTCGCGCTCGACGGCGCGGCCCTGGTCATCGACGGTCTCGAGGTATTCATCGGAAAGGATGATGGCGGGGGCGTCTTTAGCGTAATCGGGCGTGTGGGTCTTTGCCGCCTGGAGGGCCCAATCGGGGATGGGCTGCTTGTCTTTGCCGAACCAGTTGGCGTGGGAGGGAGTAGAGGCATAGACGAGAAAAGCGAACAGGAGGACGCGGGCGGCGAAAGAGTGGGATGAAGACAGGATGCGCATAATTAGTTGCCTTGGGCTGCGGGCGTGCGGGTGAGGACGAGTTGTTGTTGATCGGCGGCGGCGACTTTCAGATAGAAGTCGTGAAGGCCGCTGTAGTCTTTGGAATCGAGCAGAGAAAAATTGTGGGCAAGGATCCGGACGACTTCGACCTGGTTGTCCTTTGCGGCAAAGTGGATTCTGAGCATAGCGCGCTCGGCCCAGGCAGCGTCAGCGGTTTTGGGGCCGCCTTCAACGGCAAATCCGGGCGGCAGGTGGTAGATGACCTGATCCTGCTCCATACTTGGGTATTGGACATCGACCGGAGTGGAACGTCTGTCCTGCGCGACGAAGGGGTGGTTGGCGCGGGCATGGAAGAAGAGGCCAGGCAGGAAGAAGTGCTTACCGGTGGCAGTGCCGAGGTTGCCGCTGACCTTGACGATCGCAATGAGGTTGGTCTCGTATTCTTCAAGGCCCAGGAAATGGTCGAAGTCGACCTGAACGCCCTCGGGCATTTTGTCGCGGATGGACTCGTTGAATTGCTTTTTGACCTCTTCCGGGTCGTTCTGGAGCGCCAGTTGGCGCCAATAGAGCGCGGACGGGCCGGTCATGACAAGGCGGACGGTTCCCTGGACCTCGCCCGCGGGATCGATGGCGAGGTCAGCGATGCGCTGAACAACCGCAGACTTGTATGTGCCGGAGGGAGTGGCTACGAAGACGGCTCCTTTGTCTGCAAGACGGAAGCCGGACGACAAAGTATGTTTCCAGTGCAGAGCGCCGGATGGACACATCTTCTGCCCGGGGTCGAGGTAAATTTCCTTGCCCTCTGATTCGAAGATCACGATGTCATCGTCAAACTGGGAATCGGAGAGGAAGGAATTATCGAAGATGGCACGGTCGCGATTGACTATGTAGGCAGGCCAGACCTTGAGTCCGGCGGCGCGGGCCAGAGCGACATAGAGCAAAGCAATATCGTTGGACGATCCGCTTTGCTGCTTCCAGACGTCTTCGGCTCTGTGGACATCTTTGAGCTTTTCCTTCTTGCGCTCGACTTGGGACTTTTTGCGGCTGAAGTCGGTGTTGTCGAGCTTCTGGACGGCGGCATAAATCTTCCTGGCCTTCTGCTCATCGGTATCGGCGGGCGCGACGAGGCCAGATGCGGCGTTGCGGAGATCTCTGGTCGGCTTGGTGAAGTCCAGAATCCAGTTGGCCCAGTACTTGCCTGCTTCCTTCCAGAAGGCATCAGTGGTTTTTGCCTTGGTGCAGTAGAACTCGACGCGCCATTTAAGAGTGTTCAGCGGCGGCATCCAATCTTCGTCGGGTTCCGCGGCAATGTCGGCCAGGTCAGCGCTGTACACATTCTTCTTCTTGTCGTGATCCAGTTTGTCGCCGGGGCGCAGCCGGTAGGAATATGCCAACCGGTCGAGGAGGTCGCCCTGCCAGTCGACGGGGTATCTGTCCATTGCGATGTATGGATGGAAACTGTAATGCGCGTTGCGGACGAAGTAAGGCTGCTGGATATCCCAGATTGGCTGGGAGATTTTGTATCCTGGGTAGCCAATCTTCAGACGATACTCGAGGATGCTGCCGACTTCGGCATCGGGCAGGTTAAAGACGACCTCGTTGACTTGGTAGCCTCCGGCTTTGACGGCCATCAAGTCGTCGGGCTTTACGGTCAAGGGAAAGATGGATCCGTCGGCGTGAATGGTGCGGCCCTGTATATCTTTGACGGTATCGACGCCATGCAGATAGGGAATCTGGACGGTGGCGAGCTCCTTTCCCTTTTCCGTCAAAATTTTAATGCGCTCGTAGTATGTCTGTGTATGCACCTCATCGTCGGTGGTTTCTTCTCGATAGAGGTAGACGGCAGCCGCGCCGGGGGCTTTGGGGTCGGCGGTCATCTTGAGTTCTTCGGGGGTGGGCGGCTGGAATTGCGCAAAAACCAGACACGGAGATACGACGGTGAAAACAACAGCAGAGTGCGAATGGGAGTGATCTCGATTCGCACGTGCTTGAGAAGGTTGTGACAGCGCATCATGATCAGTTGCCTGGTGCGGCGGAAGTGCGGGTGAGGACGAGTTGTTGTTGATCGGCGGCGGCGACTTTCTGGTAGAAGCCGTGAAGATCGTTGTAGTCTTTGGGATCGAGCAGGGAATAGTTGTGGGCAAGGATTCGGACCACTTTGGCCTGATTATTCTGCGCGGAGTAGTTGATTCTGAGCATGGCATGATCGGGCCAGACAATGTCATCGGTCTTGGGACCACTGTCGATGGAAAATCCGGGTGGGAGCCGGTAGACGGTGACATCCTGATCCACGCCGGGGTGGTGAACATCGACGGGGATGGTTCGCTTTTCCTGCGCTACGAAGGGGAGGTTGGCGCGGGATTCAAAGAACATGCCGGGCAGAAAAAAATGCTTGCCGGTGGAGGATCCTATGTTGCCGGTGACGTTAGCGATGGCGGTAAGTTTAGAGTCGGGGTCGTCTAGCGCGAGAAAATGATCTATTTCTATGTCCACTCCCGCGGGGACGCTATCTCGGATGGATTCGTTGAATTGCTTTTTGACTTCGTCAGGGTCGTTCTGCAGTGCCTTCTGCCGCCATCGCAAGGCCTCAGGGCCGGACATTGTGAGATTTACGGTGCCTAGAATGCTGCCCCTTTCATCCACTTGAAGGTTGGCGATACGCTGGACGGCTGCGGTCTTGTAGGCAATGGGGGGAGTGGTTGCGATGGTGGCGTTTTTGTCAGAAAGGCGGAATCCGGAGGCGAGGGAGTGTTTCCAGTGGAGACTGCCGAAGGGGCACATCTTCTGGCCAGGGTCGAGGTAGACCTCATTGCCGCCGAGGTTGAGGACGGCGATGTAGTCATCCAACTGGCTGGAGGTAAGGTAGTGGGCGTCAAAGGAAGCGTGGTCCCGGTTGACGACTTGCATGGGCCAAACCTGCAACCCTGCGGCGCGGGCCAAGGCGACATAGAGGAGCGCAATCTCATTCTCGGAGCCGCTCTGCTGCTTCCATACGTCCTCGGCGTTCTTTATGGGCTTGAGTTTCTCTGCCTTGCGCTCAGCTTCAGTTTTTGTGCGTGAAAAGTTGGTGTTATCGAGCTTCATGACAGCGGCGTAGATTTTGCGGGCTTTCTGTTCGTCTGTGTCGGCGGGGGAGATGATTTGCGCGACCGTGCTCCTGACTTGGTCAGAGGGCTTGGTGAATCGCTCGGCATCCTTGGTCCAGTGCTTGCCCTCGGAGGCCCAGAATCCTGCTCCTGTGTCAGCGGAGCTGAAGTAGAACAGCGCTTTCCATCTGATGGTGTTGAGGGGCGGCATCCAGTCGTCGTCGGGAAGGGGGGGGGGATGTCGTTCAGGTCGAGGGTGAAGCGAGCAGCACTCTGAATGACCTGATTTGCATCGAAGCCGACGGTGGTCCACATGATCTGGTCAAGAGTATCGCCGCGGCTATTCTTATAGGTGAGGAAAAGGTTGGGGGGCAGCGGAGTGAAAATGTAATGGGCTTTGTGAACAAAGAACTGTTGCTGGACTTCCCAGTTTGGTGAGGAGATGAAGCGGTCAAGGAAGTGGATTTGGAGGCGGTATTCGAGGATGCTGCCTACCTCGACACTGGGGAGGGTGAAGACAATCTCATTGACCTGAAGTGCGTCGGTTTTGAAGCCGAGCAGATCGCTGGGCTTGGTGGTGAGGGGGATGACGGTCCCATCGGAATGGATGGTGCGGCCCTCGATGTCGGTCACGCTGAAGTTGCGATGCTCGTAGGGGACATGAATGGTGGCCATTTCCTTGCCCTTCTCGGTAAGCACCTTGATGCGTTCATAAAAGGAATCGAAGTGGTGGGGATCGTCGGTTGTCTCTTCGCGATAGAGGTAGACGGCGGCGGCGCCGGGGGCTTTGGGGTCCTCAGTCATCTTCAGCTCTTCGGGGGTGGGTTGCTTGAACTGGGCGCGGAGGAGGGGTGGGGCCGCAGCGGCGAGGAGCAGAAGAAAAAGAGGCATGGAAAGGCGAATCCGCATGGGAAGATCCTTTGGTTGAAGATGCCTAGAAGTGTAGCGCAAACGGCGGCACAAGGGATTAAGGCCTCGTGTATTCACGGGGCGGGTGCGGTGCGGCGGGATGGAGGAGTGCGAGATGCGCATGGTCAGTTGCCGTGCGCGGCGGGCGCGCTGGTTAGGACGATTTGTTGCTGATCGGTGGCGGCGATCTTCTGGTAGAAGCCGCGGAGATCGTTGTATTCCTCCGGCTTGGCGATGGTGAAGGCGCGGGAAAACCGGCGGGCTACGGTGATTTGGCCGGGCTCGGCGACGGATTTGGAGACGAAAGCCGCATGAGCCAGCCAGGGAATAGTCGTGGCCTGGGGCGCGCCTTCCACCGCGAAACCGGCGGGCAGATGATAGACAAGTTGGTCGGTGACCTGGTCGCCATAGTGCATATCGACCGGCTCCAGGCGCTTTTCCTCGTCGACGAAGGGATGGCGGCCGCGGGTTTCGAAGAAAAAACCAGGGAGCATGAGCCGCTTGGAAGTAGCTGAGCCAAGGGAGCCCTGAGCCTTGATGACGGCCATTAGAAGGACATTAGGATCGTCGAGTCCGAGGAAGTGATCGACGTGCGCTTCGACACCTTCGGGAACTACAGTACGGAGCCATTCGTCGAACCTCTTTTTGACTTCATCGAGGTCGGTGCGGAGGGCTACCTGACGCCAGCGAAGGGCCTCCTGGCCGGAGAAGACGAAGCGGAGGTCGGCGGTGAGCGCGCCGTGCTCATCCACCTCGATGTCTCCGGTGCGGGTGACGGCGTTGGCGGTATAGACCTGGTAGGGAGTCATGGCGATTAACTCCTCTTTAACTCCCTGCCTGACCCCGGTGGCTCCGGAGTGGCGCCAATGGAGAGTTTGGAAGGGGCACAATTTTTCGCTTGGGTCGAGGAAGATATCCTTGCCGCCGGTGTTGAGAATGACGATGTCGTCGTCAAGCTGGTTGAAGTCAAGATAGGCTGGAGCGAAGACGCCCTGGGAGCGGTCGACGACTCTCATTTCGTAGGCGGCGAGGCCGGCGGCGCGGAGCATGGCGAGATAGAGGAGGGCGATGTCACGGCCGGAGCCGCTCTTCTGGGACCAGGTGTCATCGGCATGCCTGGCAACGCTGAGACCGAGTTGCTTAAGCTCGACTTTTCGCTTGACGCGGGAAAAATCTGTGTTGTCGAGGGCCTGGACGGCATTGTAAAGTTTTCTGGCCTTGTCGAGATCGCTGTCGCCGGGGGCGATTATGCCGACGACGGCATCGTGAATGGATTTGGAGGGCTGGGCGAACTGGTCCACTTCCTTTGACCAACGCTTGGCTTCGGTGAGCCAGTATTCGCCGCCGCCGCCATGGCTGGAATAGTAGAACAGCACCTTGTAAAGAAGGCTCTTGATGGGCGGCATCCACTCTTCGTCGGGAATGGGCGGGATGTCTGCGAGATCGACGGTGTGGCGTCCGGTGACATCGGACTTTACTTCGACGCCGGGTGGAAGAATGGCAAACCAGAGCAGGTGATCGAGCACGTCTCCCCTTCCGTCCTGGAGAAAACGACTGGTCGCGTTCTGGGTGCCGGGGCGGAATGCCTTAAAGGGCGTAAAGGAATAGTGCGCCTGGTGCACGAAGAACCCGCGCTGAATTTCCCAGAACGGAGATGAGAAGTGGTCGTCGTCGTAACGGATCTGATAGCGGTATTCAAGGATGCTGCCGACTTCCGCGCTGGGTAAGGTGAAGACTTTCTGGTTGACCTGGAAGTTGGTGGACTTGGCAACGACGAGGTCTTCAGCCTTGACGGTGAGGGGAATGACGGTGCCGTCGGCGTGAATGGTGCGGCCCTTGATGTCGGTTATTTTGAACCCTGAGTCGCCGTAATCACCCGTGGAATGTCGATAGGCGATGTTGACAGTGGCAAGCTCCGTGCCCTTTTCCTGGAGGATTTTTATTCGTGCGTAGAAGCTGTGGAAGTGCAGCTCGTCGTCGGTGACTTCTTCGATGTTGAGGTAAACGGCGGCTGCGCCTGGAGCTTTGGGATCGGCGGTCATCTTCAGCTCTTCGGGGGTGGGCGGCTGGAACTGGGCGCGGAGAAGGATGGGGGCCGCGACGGCGAGGAGGACGAGAAAATGGCGCATGGATAGAGGAATCCGCATGGTGGGTCCTTTGCTTGAAGGTGTCTTTAAGTGTAGTGCAACGGGGTCCAGACAGGGACTGAGGGACTAGTGACTTAGGGACCAGGGACCAGGGCGGCGGGCTGCTTAGGGGAATTTTTCCCGTTTTCTGGCGCGGTGTCAAAGATTGGGTCGGGGAGCTGAGTAGTTAAGTTATTGAAATGAATAGAGAAGCTCAAGACTAGATGGGTTGCAGGGAATTCTGGTGTAATTCGCTAAGCTAAAAGCATTCACAGCGAAATAACTCTGCCTGGGAAAGTGCGGAAGAATATCCCCGACGTTATCCGGGCTATTCCCGCAGGTTCGCAGGCGTGGGGAAAAGGACCGAAGCAACGGTCAGTTTGAGGATGCTTTGGAAGGGCGTGAAGGGGCAGTACGAAGTAGCGTTTGGGTGGGATATTGACCTGGCAGAGAGCGGCAACGAGGCGGACGAGCCGATTGCGGTGCTCTTTGAGAGCAAGGAAGAGACACGAATGAAGCTTACGAGAAACGAGTGGTTGTTGCGCGCCGGCAGGGGACTGCGGCTGAGCCAGATAGTGATGGGCCTGATAGCGGTTGGGCTGGTGGGGATTGCGCTGGGGGAATTGGCCCATGCGCAGGCGGTGAGCACGACGACGGTTCAGGGGACGGTGTATCTGGCCGACGGGCAAGCCGCCTCTGGGACGTTGAACGTGAGCTGGCCAGCGTTTACGACGGCCAACGGGCAGGCGGTGACCGCTGACAGTACGACGGTGACGATTGGCGCGGATGGGTTTGTGAGCGTGAACCTGACGCCGAACCTGGGCGCGACACCGGCGGGGCTTTATTACACGGCCGTTTTCTACCTGAGCGATGGTTCAACGAATACGCAGTACTGGGTGGTTCCTGCCGCGGCGCAAGCGAGCCTGGCGCAGGTGCAGGCACAGCTGATGCCGGCTGCGCAGGCGGTGCAGGCAGTGAGCAAGTCGTATGTGGACCAGTCGATCACGGAGCTGTCTTCGACCACGCTGATGACATCGGGCTCGACGATGACCGGGCCGCTGTATCTGAGCGGGGACCCGGTGCAGCCTTTGCAGGCGGCGGACAAACACTATGTGGACGAGAGCCTGGCGCTGGCGGTTCCGCTGGCGGGCGGAAACATGACGGGGGATTTGACGACGCCGGCGGTGAACGGCGTGCAGTCGCCGGCTGCAGGAAGCGCGGACACTACGCTGCAATCGGCGATCAACGCGGCGGGAGCGAACGGGGCGGTGGAGATTCCGCCGACGTATGCAGGGATGGATACGTTTCTGAATCCGAGTGGCGTTTATGTGGCGGATTTGAGGAGCAGCGGGGCTCAGCAGACGGAGCGCAGCGTGAAAGAGTTTGGCGCGGTGTGCAACGGGACCACGGACGACACCAACGCGCTGCAGGCGGCGATCAATTATGCGCAGACCCACGGTGTGGCCCTGACGATTCCGCAGGGGACCTGCAAGACGCGGGCATTGAACTGGCACGGGGAATCGATTGGCGGGATGGGCAAGCAGGTTTCTGCGCTGATGGGATTTCCTGGACAGGATGTGCTGGTTTCGATCACGGACAGCGCGAATCTGTTGAGTTATACGCGGATTCACGATTTGACGATTTACGTGGACCAGAGCGTTGATGTGTCGTGCACTGCGGCAGAGGGTCGCGCGCCGGCGGGAAGCTGCGCGGTGGGGCGGCAGTTGGAGAGCAACTCAATTTTCTCGCCGGGCGGGAACGGGTTGACGGGAACGGCAGGAACGGGCACGGCTTGGGCAGTGGGGAATTGCGCGATTGCGATGCCGGCGGCGACAGGAGCGGGCGGCAACGGGTTGCGCGTGGCGGTGGTTGAGAACCTGGAGATTGCAACGACGGGCGTGGATCCCATGGCGGCCCAGTATCCGGGAGCACATTCGACACACACCTGCGGCCTTTTCCTGGGGCAATGGCCACAGTGGAGCGAGTTCCGAAACATCGATATACGTGGACTGAATACGGGCGTTGCGATTCCGGCGTTAGCGGGAGCCATACCGGCAGGATTGATTTCAGACTCGAACCGGTGGGAGGACATCACGATCGAGGCGACGCACGGGTTCACGGCGGCGGCGGGGTCGCATGACGTGCTGGACAACGTGGTGGTGATGGCTGGGAATTCGGCGGCGACGGACGAGCCGCCAACGGGGTTGGTGCTGGATTTTGCGGGAACGCAGTCCGGCTGGATATTGCGGACTCCGATGATCAATCCGACATGGACCCCTGTACAGCCGCAGTTGACGGTGGCGGCCGCAGGCGGCGCGGTGACGGCGGTGACCGTAGGTTCGGAACATGGGTTGGGATTCGATCCGTATGGAACGCAGATTCCGGTGGCGTTCAGCGGAAGCTGCACGGCGCAGGCAGCAGCCGGCGTTAACAGCAACGGGTCAATTGGGGCGATCACCGTTACTCAAGGCGGAGTGGGGTGTTCTGGAACGACGACCGCAAGTTTAAACGTGGCAAAAAACTGGGATACTGCTGCACCGGTGAATCTGATTTCAGGACAGAACATGTCAGTATTCGGCGGAAACCTGCTTCATGGCAGCGGCGGTTACACGGTTTGGAGCGCGTCAGCATCGCAAAGCTACGGAACGCAGTTGGGCGGCGGAGGAGGAAACCTGCCGGGCGGTGGAAGCTACTCAGGCCTGGTGGAAAACAGCCCGCTGGGAGCTTCAGTGCAGGTGGATCAGTTTCCGGGTGCGGACTTTGGAGCCAAAGTTCAAGCTTGTTTGAACGCGTTGAGTGCAAGTTATGGAGGAACGTGCGACGCGCGCAACTTTACGGGAACGCAGCAGATGGGGTCGAATTTGACGATCTCGACGGCGAACGCATCTGTGCTGTTGCCTTGCGCGACGATTTCGACGGCTAGCCAGTTGATTGTGACGGCGGGAACGAGAAACGTGAGCCTGCGCGGGTGCTCGTTGCGAGGCGCAAGCACGGCGAGCGGGAGCCAGGGCGGAACCGTGTTTTTGTACTCCGGAACGGGCGCGATGGTGCAGGTGGGAGACCCGACCTATGCGGCAGATACGATGGGCTTCCACATGGACAGCGCGGTGATTAACACAACGGCGAGCAGCAGCGCAACGGCGCAGGCGCTGGCGGCTTATCGCACGCAGGAGATGGATGTGGATGGTTTGTATCTGCTGGGTAACTCAAATCAGACGGGCATGACGCTGGACGGGACGGGAAACTATACGGGCGGGAGCTTTTTCGGAGATCAGATTAGCGGATTCCAGACGGCGGTGAACGCAATAGGGCACCAGATTTCGAATCCGGCGACAACGGACTGGATGAATGCGAGCACGTTTGTGAGACTGCACATCGATTGCCCAACCAGCGGGGGTAATCCAATTGCAGGGACCTACGGGATCAACTTGCAACAGGGGGATGGAAATACATTTACGGGCGGCGATGTGGAGGGGTGTTCGACGGCTTTGCACCTGGGAGCGAACGCGCAGAACAATACGATTGTCGGGCTGCGAAACGAGAATTCGACTAGCCAGGTGTTAGCGGACGCGGGCAGCACGTATAACAACTGGATGACCGGCGGAGCGATGCTCACCGGCAAGTTGACTGACAACGGAACGCGCAACAGCTTTCTTGACACCTTCCATCGTAGCTTCAACGGGATGAATGGGGACTGGTATGGAAGCCAGCAGGACGCGACGGTGACCAATCACTGGAGGTTAGGGATCGGCACAGGGAACGAGCGCGGGCTGTTGAACGAGATTCAGACAGATTATGGGTACCGCTGGACAGAAGGATATACGGACGCGACGTCGGGCGTGCAGTTCTATCAGATTCAGGATCTGCTGAACAACGTGCCGCGGTTTTCGATTGCGCAGTATAACAATGGGCAATCGAGCACTAACAACCAAACTGTGGTCAATGCGGCCGGGACGGGCGCGATTGTGCTGAACGGATCGAATAACGCGGGGACCGGAGGGGTGGTTTTCGGATCTGGCGGGTCGAGCGAAACGACTGTTGCGACGGTCAACAACGCAGGGAACGCGCAGTTCAATGGGACGCTCGAGGTGGGCGGGACATCAACTTTTACCGGTTCAACGACGGTGAGGAACCAGCTAGACACGGAGATCGATGAGTTTCTGTGGGCCGGGTTGACAGCGAGCCAGAAGGAGTCCTTGATTTACAAGGACTGGAACGGCAATAGCCAGTGGTACATGGAGAAGGATGCCAGCAATAACTGGGAATTGAATTCGGCTACCGGCGGACTGGACAGCTTCAAGGCTTACCAGAGCACGAACAGCGGCGACACTTACATCGATGCTTCAAATCCATCGGGGGTAGTGCGCATTAATTATGAGAGTGGAGCGGGGACGGGGTTCAAGATCTACGGAGGAAGCAGTAACTCGCTCTATGCGAGTTTCACGGCGGCGAATGCGATCCAGTTTCCGGGGCTTGCGGCAAGCAACGGTACCAACTGTCTGCAGGTTGATAACTCGGGTTATGTCAGCAGCACCGGATCGGCGTGCGGCTCGGGCTCAAGTTCGGGCGGAAACGGTGTGGTGGGATCAGGATTAGTTGGGCAGATTGCTTATTACACGAATAACGGAACGACAATCGGCGGATTGAATGCAGTTCCGGTTACCGCCGGAGGAACGGGAGCTACTACCGCCGCCGGAGCACTCGCGAACCTGGGCGGGGCAGCTTTGACGGGCGCGACGTTTACTGGACCGGTGGCAGCTCTCTCTACGAATGGGGTGCAGACAGTTCCTTCCGGCGGCAATATCCAAGCGGCGATAACAGCAGCAGGGACGAATGGCACGGTCAATCTGACACCTGGGGTGACCTACACGGTCACAACGACTCCAGGGCTTACTCTCTCCTATGACAATGTCACGCTCAATTTCAATGGAGCCTGCATCAAATTCACCGGAGCCGGAGACGGCATCCTCATAACCAGCCCGAACCCTTCAGGTGTTGTGATAAACAATCCTTGCTTGATTCCGGGCGCGGCCTCAACGGGAGCTTCAATCCACGACGCGGGCGGCATTGGAACCACAATCAATAACCCTACTTGGTTTCAATCGTCTGGAAACAGCCCCACAACCGGATACTACTGGTACTACCTTCTGCAAGTGGACGGCGATGAGCAATTCATCGTCAACAATGCCGAAGCGAATGGTACCTTTCTACGGTGCGATTCGACCTTTTGCGGAGATTTTCTTTATAACACGCCTGGGCTCGGAACGGGCAGCGCCGCGATCGCTTATATCAATAATGCAAGTTACAACCTGGAAAACGATGGCAATGGAATCGATTGGTCGGGGTACGGCAACGACATTCATCTCAGTAGTGTAATCATCGAGAATATGAGCCAGTTTGCGTTGCGCTCGGTTGGAGCCGTTCTCTGCAATCGCTGCCATTTTGAAGACTCAGGCAGCAGCACGAATCCTTCCCTTGGCGGCCTTCATGCCGTGGCCGATGTTATTATGAACGGCGGACAGATTCAAGCCAACGCGAGTTATTTGTCGGCTATGCCGCCTGCTTTCACAGCGACGGGCGCGACGGGTACTTTTTCGTGGCAATACTGGGTCATTGCCCACAGTGCGACCTATGGCGACACTGCGCCAATGCCGTTTGGCATGGTAACCAACGCCCCGGCTACGTGGCAGTCGTCGCCTTCCACCACGGTGCCCCTGACTTTTCCCGCATTTATTCCAACCAGCGGGGATACGATCACCTGCACAATTCTGAGGGCAACCGGCACATCGACTGCGCCATATCCGAATGACGGTGTCGCGGACGTTGTAGCCAGCGGCCAAGCTTGCGGAAGCAGCACGGCGAGTTCGTGGACCTATTTCGACAGCGTCCCGACCGCCAATCTTACTGCCTATAACTTCACCCCAGACACATATAACGGGTTTTTCCCGGCGATCCAAAACTGGGGCGGGGCTAGTGTTGTGTTATCGGCAGGCAACGTGAACGCGTCGCAACGCGAGTCGACTTTCACGGGGTCGTGCTTTTCCGGCACGACATTTGTTACCGTGCGCAACTATGGTTATTTCGACTATCCGCAGGTCAACTGCGAGGGCTCGGCCCCTCTATCCACGCCCAACTGGTACGCACCAGTAAACATAACGGCGACAGGAGCGTATATCAATGCCGAAGAGCAGACCGCTTTCGTGATGCAGAACGCTTACCCGGTCTATTCGCCGACCGGGGTTAAGGGGGTGCTGAATCTTGGCAACAGCGGTGCGCAGGACACGTTGACGGTTTATGACAGCAACCGTTACAAGACTCTTGCCACAGCCGGTAACCGTCCCTCCGCTGACTTAGGCGATGCGGCAATAGGGATGGACTCCGCAGGAAGCGGCTTTGCTGAACGCGGTCCAACTTCGATCAGTTGGTATATCAATCATTTTTTCGATAACTCGTCTTATGTTGCGCGGCTTACAGCGTCGGGAATGACGTATACAGTTCCCGTCACCGCTCCGATTCTTGCGGGTGCGCTCAGCGGCAACGCAGCGACGGCTACGGCGCTGGCATCCGCTCCGGCGCAGTGTTCCGCCGGACAATATTCCACCGGGATTTCGACGACGGGGGCGGCCAGCTGCGCCCAGGTCGCCTATTCTCAGGTCAGCGGAACGCCTGCGACGAGCGGCACAGGCAATGTGGCGCTGGTCAATGCTCCGACATTCACAGGGAACACGACCACCTTCGCCAACAACGCCGCATCGACGGACTTTCTTATCGTGGAGCCGGGGACGAGCAGCACTCCTGAATCGGGGGGAGTGGAGCTGGCAAGCCAATCGGGGATTGCGGAGTTTTTGTTGGAGGAAGACACCAGCTACGACCTGAAGATCCACGACAGCGGGGCGAGCACCCCAATGGATGTTTTCACGGCCTACGTAAACGGGCAGACAAACATCAACAGCCAGGGCGCCACCGGCGTTGCCATCAACAACGCATCCTCCGGCTCAGGGACAGGCGGCCTGACCGTGTACGCGGGCGGATCGAACTACAACACGATGATCGCGGCCTTTACCGGGACGACATCCATCAGGTTCCCTGGACTTGCGGCTTCCAGCGGACACAACTGTGCGCAGTTTGACACATCGGGCTACCTGACAAACACCGGAGGTCCCTGCGGGACCGCGAATCAAGCAGCAACTCAGACATGGAACGCAGCGCAGACTTTCAACAACGGAGATTTGGTGCTGGCCGGCTCGTCGAGCGGCAGCACGACTGTTGAAACGGCAGCAACTGGAGGCGGGACAGTGGTTCTTCCGGCGGCGGTGAACTCGCCGGCCAAGATTCCGCAGGTGATTTTTGCCGGGAGCATTGCGCTGGCAACGTCTTCCATCTTGAGCGGAGCGTGTCAAACAGTGACGGCGGGCTCAGTGAACAGCGTGGCGGCAACCAGCGTGGCAAGTACGGACATCATCGACTGGAGTCCTCAGACGAGCCTGCAGAGCGTGAGCGGCTACGGGGTTTCGACTGGAGGAGCGTTGAGCATCGACGCATATCCCACGGCGGGCTACATCAATTTGAATGTTTGTAATCACACGGCCGGCTCTGTGACTCCCGGAGCGCTAACGCTGAATGTGAGGGTGATTCGGTGAGTTGGTTGATTCTGTCAGCGCTGCTGCTGCCACAAAACTTCTAGAGTGTGTTTTCTACGTGTCAGTCGAGCCTTGGAAACAGGCACTCAGGGGGCTAAGATCCCTTATTTTTTGGCTTGATCAGAGCACGACTGAAAGTCGTGCTCTGAGAGTGCTGACAAGGTAAATTTGACGGTTAGAGAGGAAGCCCGCGGCTGAAGCCGAATTCAGTCGGTTGGCTTTATTCGGGAGGCTAAAGCCTCCCGCTCCCTCCGATGCACGGCGTGCTGGGTTTCTCATCCATCTGGCCTGATACAAATCGGACGGATGAAGCATGCTCCAACTCACGACGGACCCAGGAGGCAGGATCATTGCGGCGGTGGCCCGCTCGTCGACGGCGGGAGGGCCGGGAAGACTGCCGGGCTTCAGACGGCAATTTTTCCGGCCCGTAATTCTTGGGAGGGTGCTTGGAGAAAGCGGAAAATTGTCGCGCGGCGGAAGCGTGGGATTTGGACTTTTGTCTGGAGGAACTAGACAGGGGGGAATTGGAGCGGTTTGGGAGGATTCTGGATCAGAGACCGGCGAAGCTGCGGGGGCGCTCGGTGGGGATGGCGCTGACGGAAAAGATGCTGCTGGTGAGGACGCGGGATGGTAAGCCGGCGCGGCTCAAGGCCAATGAGGCGCAGCGGGCCTTTGAGCAGCGGCATGGACAGCGGAACATTGTGCTAAAGGCGCGGCAGATGGGACTGACGACCTGGGCTGCAGCGCGGTTTTTTCTGAAGACCATTACCCAGCCTGGAACGATGACTCTGGAAGTGGCGCATACGCAGGCCTCGGCCGAGGAGATCTTCAGGATTGTGCACCGGTTTCTGGACTGGCTTCCGGAGGAATTGCGAATGGGGCCGCTGAGGACGTCGCGAGCCAATGTGCGGCAGATCGTGTTTCCGAAAATGGATGCGCAGTACCGGGTGGTGAGCGCTGGAGACCGCAACGCGGGGCGAGGAATGACGGTGCAGAACCTTCATTGCTCCGAGTTGGCGCGATGGCCTGGAAATCCGTCGGAGATTCTGGCTGGGTTGCAGGCGGCAATGGCGCCGGGAGCGGAGCTGATTCTGGAGTCGACGCCGGACGGGGTAGGCGGTTGTTTCCACGAGGAGTGGCAGAAGGCCGCAGAGACGGGGATGGTGCGGCATTTCTTTCCCTGGTGGCTGGAACGCCGCTATCGTGCCGCGGCGGTGGATGAGGCGAGCCTGACGGACGAGGAACTGGGCTTCAGGTCGCGGCACGGGTTGGATCTGGAGCAGATCGGATACCGGCGCCAGATACGGGCGAGTTTTCGCGGGCTGGCGCGGCAAGAGTATGCAGAGGACGAGGAGAGCTGCTTTTTGGCCAGCGGTAACTCCGTATTCGAGCTGGACCGGATTGAAGCGCGGCTGGCGATGGTAGCGGAGCCTTTGGAGCGGCGGGAGAATGGAGAGCTTGCGGTGTGGCTGCCGCCATTAAAGGGCAAGGAGTACCTGGTGTCGGTAGATCCGGCGGGGGGTGGAAGCGAAGGAGATTACTCGGCGGCCGAGGTGCTGGAGATGGAGACTGGCCTGCAGTGCGCGGAGTTTGCCGGACATCGCGGCGGATTTGAACTAGCCCACCTGGTGAAGAAGCTGGCCAGCGAGTACAACCAGGCCTGGCTGGTGGTGGAGAGGAACAACCACGGCAGCGGAGTGCTGGCGCATCTGGAGACGTCGTGCAAATACCCGCGGGTGTACCGGCAGGGCGGGCAGGCGGGATGGTTGACGACATCCATCAGCAGGCCGGCGGTGCTGGGAAGGCTGGGAGCGGGACTGGTGGAGAAGCCGGAGTGCTTTCAGAGCCGATGGCTGCTGGGGGAATGCAGGAGCTTCGTGCGGCTGCCGAATGGCGGCACTGGAGCGCGGGCGGGAACGCACGACGACCGGGTGATGGCCATGGCGATCGGGCTAGCAGCAAGGGCGGAGCTGCTGGACCAGAGATCAGGGGTCAGAGATCAGTGATCAGTTGTCAGAGATTTGCGGTGAGCGGATCGGATGCTACCGGAAGCTTTTGTGATTCGGTTGTCGGGACGGGACATTTCGAAGATCGTGCATGCCGTTGCTCGTTTTGGAAGCATGGGGAGACGCGTGGCTCCAGCGATGGAATTCCGTTGCTCAAGACCTGATCTCCGATCTCTGACCGCTGATCTCTGGTCAATGCGCTTAGAATTCGATTGAGAACTAAAAAAGGCGGGAGAGAAGGCTTGGCGGTTCTGGCGGTGCAGCAGATCCGGCGGATGCGGGGCGGTGCGCAGGGCCAGTTGATGCTGGGCGCGGACGGCCGTGTGTATGTGGTGAAGTTCCAGAACAATCCGCAGCATATTCGAGTGCTGGCTAATGAGTTTCTGGCCTCGCGGCTGGCGGCAGCGGCCGGTTTGGCGGCGCCTGAGGTTGAGCTGATTGAGGTCTCGAATTGGCTGGTTGAGAATACGCCCGAGCTGGAGATCGACCTGGGGAAAACGCGGATACCGTGCCAGACGGGACTGCAGTTTGGTTCGCGCTTTGTGGGCGGGCTGATGCCGAGCCAGGTGGTGGATTACCTGCCCGAGGAACAACTGGCCGAGGTGAGAAACCTGGGAGAGTTTGCCGGTATCCTGGCTCTTGACAAGTGGACGGGGAACGCCAACGGGCGACAGGCCGTTTTTGCGCGGAAGCAGCGGGAGCGGCGCTACCGGGCGGTGTTCATCGACTATGGGTATTGCTTTCATGCCGGGGATTGGCAGTTTGAAGATGCGCCGTTGCGCGGTGTCTATTACCGGAACGAGGTGTACCGGGAGATTACGGGGTGGGAGTCGTTTGAGCCCTGGCTGACGCGCCTGGAGACGATGCCGGCGGAGACGGTTTGGGCGGCGGCCAACGATGTGCCGCCGGAGTGGTATGGCGGGGACCTGAGTGAAATGGAAGCGCTGGTGGAGAAACTTCTGCAGAGGCGAAGCCGGATCCGGGAGTTGATTGAAGGGTTCGGGAAATCAGATCGGAGGCCGTTTCCGAAATGGGGAGGGGAGGGGAAAAAGGTGGAAGAAGGTTGGGAAGGGGGAAGGTGGGGGACTAACATGGCGGGAAGGGTGAATTGAAGAAGCAGCTTTTAGCTATCGGCTTTCAGTTTTGACCTTGGCCCTCTGGAATCTGCTAGCTGGCAGCCACAAGCTGATAGCTGAAGCCTGACCGCCGATGCCGGGTGGCAGACGGCTGGAACCAGAGGGGCAAGAGCTGAAAGGTGAAGGCTGAGAGATCACGCCAATGAACGGTGGAAGCCAGAAACGGACGTGCGAGTTTCACCTGCTTCGGTATGTGCCGGATGCGGTCAGAAACGAGTATGTTCATATCGGGGTAATCTTGCGCGAGTCCGCTGTGGTGGGCGGGTCACGAGCGGCCGCGGAGGTGCGTTTCACGCGTGACTGGCGGCGAGTGCGCTGTCTTGATCCGCAGGCCGACACAGCGGTTCTGGAAGGGATGGAAGGCGAGCTGCGACGGCGCTTCCAGACCGAGCCCGACGGTAACCTGATGCGGCTGCTGAGCGAATCGCTCTCGCTGAACGTACAAATGACAGAGCCCAAGGCGTATCTGGCGGAGAGCCTGCCGGCGGGGATGGAAGAACTGATGCGGCTTTATGTGGAGCCGCCTCCCAGGGAACGGGTGCCGAGACTGAGTGGGCGGGCGGCGATCCAGGCCCGGATGCGAACGGAGTTCGAACGCGCCGGGGTGTGGGAGCTGATGAGGAAGAGGATCGCGGCCTCGGAGTACACGCGGCCCGGAGATCCGCTGCGGATCGACGCGGGGTATAGGCCGAACGGGATGATTCGCATGTTTCATGCGGTGAGCCTGGAGCCGGGAGTAGAGATGGCCAAGGTGCTGGCGTTTTCAGCGGCGGGATTGCGCGCTGGCGTGGAGCGGGTGGAGAAGGCACAGTTGGAGCTGACCGCGGTTATCGAGCCTGCGGCGCGGCTGGGTGCAAGCGATGAGGAGCCGGACCGGCTGGAGATGTACCGTTTTGGGGTGGAGACGATGGAAGAGCACCAGATCAGGGTGCTGACGACCTCGGACCTGGACCGCGTGGCGGAGACGGCGAGGCGGGAGCTGCGGGTGTGAACGACAGTGATTAGTGATTGGTGAACAGTGGACGGTGGGCAGTTGTCAGTTTTTCGAACTGCCGGCTTCTGTGGAACGGGTGCTGAGTTCATCGATCAAATTATCTCCCGGTGCATTGCAGATAATTATTTGTGTTTGACGTAGGATTGATTTTGTTGAGAGGTAAGTGGAGTTGGTTGCGGTGAAAGAACTGAAGACTGGCAACTGATCTCCGACAACGGGTGAAGACGAGGCATGGCCCTTTACGGGGCTGTGCCTTTTTGTTTTTGGGGAAGCGGAAAAGGAAGGTGCGCGTGAGGGTAGGAGATCAGTTACGGGAGATCTGGCGGCAGGCAACTCGGCATGGTGCACGGGCACGGGATACGGAGACTGCGGCGGGGGCAGCCGGTTGGGAAGCAGATCGGAAGACGCTGGCTATGCCCTCGATCCTGAGCCCGGTGCAGTTTCCGGGACGCCTTTTGCCCAAGGCGACGCCGGCCAATCTGCGCCGGTTTGCGGAGACGCCGGTGGTGCGCCGCGCGATCAACGTCATCAAGGACCGGATTGCGGCGATGGATTGGCAGGTGAGGGTGCGGCGCGGGGTGAAGCCGGGAGATCTGACCTTTGCGGAGCGGAAGCTGAGGGCGCTGCGCAGGACGCTGGAAGAGCCAAATGCAGTAGACAGCTTTCGCACCCTGATTGAACAGGTCATTGAGGATGCGCTTACCGGCGGATTCGGAGCCATTGAGATGGAGCCGACCGGCGATGGGGACCGGCCGGCGATGTTGTGGGCGGTGGATGGCGCTTCGATTCGCATCAATGCGCGGTGGGACGGGCAGGAGGAGACGCCCAGGTATGCGCAGGCGGCGTTGGGCCAATTGGAGACGAGCGCGGTGGATTTGCGCGACGACCAGTTGATGTACATACGGATGAACCCGCGCAGCTTTACGCCTTTCGGGCTGGGGCCGCTGGAGGTGGCTTTCGAAACGGTGAACCAGTTTTTAAGTGCGCACCGGTTCGCGGGCAAGCTGGCGGCCAACACCGTGGCGCAGTATGCGCTGTGGCTGAACGAGGCCACGCCAACGCAGCACGACCGGCTGATCCGCTGGTGGCAGGACGAGATCGAGGGAACGGGGCGGGTGCCTTTGATTTCGACCGAACAGAAACCGGAGGTGCTGCGCTTTGCTCAGGGGACCGATGCGGACATGCGGCTGTCCTGGCAGGAGTTTCTGATCCGGATGGTGGCCAATGCATTTGGCTTGCCGCCGTTGATGCTGGGCCTTGAGGCGGACGTGAACCAGTCCACTGCAGCGGAGATGACCGACGAGGCTTTCCGCGGGGCGATTTCGCCGCTGGCAATGCTGCTGGCGGGGCATATTACGCGCGATTTGTTCGGCAAGTGCATCGGATGGAGGGAGTTTGAGTTCGTCTTCAACGAGCTGAATGCGCGGGACGAGGAGACAGAACTGGCTGTGCAGGTGCAACTGCTGCAAGCCGGCGTGCTGACGGTGAATGAGGTGCGGGCGATGCGGGGACTGGGGCCGCTGGGGCAGGATGGCGCGGTGCAGTTGGCAAGCGAGGCGGCATTGGAGCGGGCAGGTTAACGCATTGCGAACCGGCCGCATGGGGGCGGGAAGGCAGTTGACTTGACAGTGAAGGCAAATGGGTGGAGAGCGCATGCGAATGGAAGCGATGGCGGTGGAGATTCCCCACGTGGACGGGCACCCCAACCGGGTGGCGTTCGAGGGAGTATTGACGGTGGTGAACTCGGCCAGCGACAAGGCGCCTGCCGGAGCGCGCGGGCACCGGGTGATGCTTACACGCGAAGCGGCGGAGAAGGCGCTACCTTCGCTGCTGGGAATGGCGGTTGACTACCGGCCCGGATGGGACGGTCATGATGCGCGGCGAAAAATCGGATTGCTGACCGAGGCGAACCTGATGGGGCGGCGGCTGGTGGTGCGCGGATATCTTTACGCGCGGGATTTTCCCGAGGTATCGACGGCGATCCAGGCACAGTCGAGCGAGGCACTGGGGATGAGTTACGAACTGGCCGATGCGCGGGTGGAGGATATGCGGGCCGAAGTGTGGAAGTTGACCCGCGTGACTTTCACCGGGGCGGCGATTCTTTTGAGAGAAAAGGCGGCCTACCGGGAAACGAGCTTCCGGATGGCGAGTTAATAAGGGCATTTCACAGTTTCCAGTTCTCAGTTCTCAGTCATTAGTTCACAGCAAGCCACTGATCGAGACCGGCGGAGAAGCCGTGTCTCGATAGTAGCCAACCGTAACTGATGGCTGACGACCGATCGCTGACAACCGACAGTTGAAGAAAGGAAGGTTATGGATACGGAAGAAAAGGAGATAACAGAGCGGCTTGAGGCTGCAACTACTTTGCTGGAGAAGACGCTGAACTGGCTGGAAGAGCGGCAGGGCGCTTTGTCCGGCGAGGTGGAAAGGATCTCGGCGACCGTCGATCAGAGCCGGCGGGAGGCTGAGTTGACGGAAAAGCTGGCAGAGGCAGAACGGGAGCTGGGCGAATTGAAGGCGGCGGCTGCGGCGACGGTCGCGAATCCGCTGCGCAGAACGGTGCCGGCGGCCACCTCGGAGATGCTGGCCAAGCACGGCATCGGCGAGGGACCGGTGGATGTTCGGACCCTGGACGCGGCTCTGGCCGGACTGAGCCTGGAGCAGCGCATTGCGGTGAAGAGCCAACTGCTGCGGGCAGGCGCGATCGCGTAGAAGCAGTGGACAGCGGAGGGTGGACAGTGAACAGCGGTTGGTGCGGACACTGAGGTCGACGGTCCACTGTGCATCGTTGACGGATGACTAAAGCCAGGCATTTTGTGCCGAGCAAACTGAAACGGCCCCATGGAGGGGGCGGAAAGAGCCTATGAACGCAACCTTTGCAGACATTCACGCAGCAGCCGATTACATCGGGCCGGGCGCAATCGAAGTTCCGCTGTATCAAACTGAGATTTTCGACATTTGCCGGCGCTCGAGTCCCTTTGGGCAGCGCATCAAGCAGGTTCCAGCCACGGGACATCCGTCGCGGTTCTTCGAAGAAACGGCAATTCCAAATCCGGGCGCGGCCGGTTTTGTGAATCCGCGCAGCATCTCTCCCGCCGTGGTCAGCCCGACGCGCGTGGAGCGGAGCGTACCGCTGAAAGCGATCGTTTCGCAGATCAACTACAACCTGTTCGACATCGAGCTGGGCGATCAGCAGAAGCAGTTTGCCTACCTGCAGGCCAAAGACCTGGTGGACACGGTGAGCGGTGTGATGGTGGCGCACGATGTGGCGCTGTGGAACGGCAACGACACCAGCCTGAGCACGCCAACAACCACGCAATACATGGGCGCAGCCGCGCAGATTGCCGCGGGCGGCAACACGGTGACCGTCACCACTTCGATGAAGATCGTCGACACCATCAAGACGACGATTGCACAGATGGTGGCCAGCACCGGGTACTACGTAAGGCCCTCGGCGATCTACGCCAACCCGGTGCTGCTGGACCTGATCGACCAGGAGATGAAGGCCGAATACAACGTGGTGCTGAACACCGACCAGATCACGGGCGGCTTCAGGGTGAAGACGGTGTCAACGCAGGCCGGCGAGCTTCCTTTGATTCCGGACTGGAGTTTGGGCTATACGGGCACGCCTGGAACGGGCAACGCGGTGCTGCCGGCCTACATCGTGACCGAGGATCTGGTGGAGTATCACTGGCTCGGCGACCCGACGCCGCGCATCTTCCAGCTGGGGCTACCGAACTCGATGACCTATCAGTACGTGGCCGTCAAGTTTGGCGCTCCGGTGGTGAAGGGCGCAAGTTATGCGCACTACCAGGTGCTTGTGGACCGGTAGACAAACGCAGCGCTCAGTGAACAGTGGTCAGTGAAAACCGACCACTGTTCACCGAGCTATGGCTTTTTCGAAAGGATGGTTATGGCGTATCTGCAGCCAGCGGATTACCCGAACTATGGATTGCCGGCCGGAACGACGGCGGATTGGATCACTGCTGCCACGGCATTGATCAATAGCTACTGCAGGCGGCCTGACCTGAACGTGATCCAGTACACGGAGCGACTGCGGTTGATCAGCGGATCGCAGACGGTGTTACTGAGTTATCTGCCGCTTGCTCCATTGGGGACGGCAACAACGCCGATCGTGAGCATTGAAGGCCGGTATGCGAAGCCGCGACGCGGGGAGACTTTGGCGGAGCCGATGTTTGAAATTGTCTGGGCATTCTCGTTGCCCGGGCAGTGGACGGCGATCGATCCGAATACTGTGGACTTCGATCCGAATACGGGGGAGCTAACACTGCCGTGGAACGTGCTGGGGCTGCCTTACAACGAGGTGGCGTTGACGTATACGGCGGGGTTGGCGACGATTGGCGACGACGTGAAATCGGCGTGCGCGCAAATTGTGCGCAATGCGCAGTCGACGCCGGCACTGAACGCCAGCAAGACCAAGATCGACACAATGCAAATGCAGTATTTTTCGAGCTCGCTGGTGGACGAAACAGTGCAGGCCTGGCTGAATCCCTACGTGGCGAACAGGCTGGGGTGAGCGATGAGCGATACTGCGCCGCGCAACCCGGTGGGTGCGCCGCAGATGCTGGCCGATGCCCTGCTGCGCAGCATGACAGGCACGACGGCCCTTCTGCGGGTGACAGACACGAATACCAGTACTAGCCAGTCCGAGGTGGGACTGGTGGCAACGACTTTTGCCGATGTGGTGGTGAGCCCGGTGGTGATGCGCAAGCTGCGGCCGAGCTGGCAAGAGGGTGGACAACCGAAATGGGAGCTGTTTGTCTCAGCGACCGGAGTCGAGGAGCAAGTAAGGGCGCTCGACCTGGCTTCGGCCCAGTCCTTGTTTGCGATGACGTTGGCGGTGACTGTGGGTGGACAGGACTATCTGATAGAGTCGATCGCCTCCAACGAAGCTTTTGGAAAGGTCTATCTTTACCGCTTGCTTTTGCGGGAAGCGCGGCAACAGGCAGTGTAGGCTGTCGCTAACTCTTTTGTTTCAGTTCATTGGACTTATTGGACCGACTCACTCGACGCTGCGCAGTAACTTAGGAGTTTTGCTCCATGCAAAATGCGAAAGATTCGTTTTATATGGCGCTGCGCACGCGGCTGGCGGCGATCAACCCGGAGCGGACGATTCTGCTGCGCGGTGCGGTGCGGCCGGGAGTTGTGGTGGAAGAAGCGGAGGCTCCCTTCAGCCAGTTGCCGAACGACGTGTTTGTGCTGCGCTGGCTGGGGTTGGGCGTGGATATGGACCTGGGGTCAAAGATGGCGGCCGAGGAGTGCGAGGTCTTATATCAAACCTGCGGGACGCAAAGCTTTGGCGGGCTGGACCGCGGCCGGTCGCTAAGTGAGATGGACGAAGAACTGGTCGCGATGTTGGAACCGTTCCACACGCCCAAGCTCAATTATGCGGCAACGCCACCGGCTGCGATGCTGACGCAGGTGTTTTGGGACGACGCAGGATTTGGGTCGGTCGTGGTTCAGCGAGACCGGTTGAGCCGATCAGCGAAGGTGATGGTTTACAGCTACCAGGAGCAGGGGGAGTAAATGGCGGCAAATTGGTTTTCAGCTCCAGCGCCGGTGGCAAGGCGGGTTCGAGGATACTTTGCGCCAGTGAATCGGACGACTCAAACGCCGGTGATCTTCGATCCGTCGGAGCAGGGCGGGTTCAGTTTGGACGCCCCGCCTGCTCCGTGGATCAGCCTCGGATGGATTCAGGAATTCACACGCAAGGCGACGAGCAAGTCCTCGCCTATCTTGGCAGGCGTTCCGGCGGGAGCGTTGGAGCAGGTGCGCGAGACTTTCGAGGCGCAGGTAAGCTTGCAATTTCTAAGTTGGACCAAGCTGACCATGGCGCTGGCAACCGGCTCGCAGCACATGAACCTGCTGGCACCGGGAAACGGCACTGTTGAGGCGGCGGATGGAGCACAGGCTGCCGCTGCGGTAACTCCACAAAGCGGGTCAACAGCCGAGTCC
The DNA here is from genome assembly GCA_050013735.1 of Occallatibacter sp. Taxonomy (GTDB): domain Bacteria; phylum Acidobacteriota; class Terriglobia; order Terriglobales; family Acidobacteriaceae; genus Telmatobacter. Next base: position 20,663 of record JBEKEQ010000003.1, on the reverse strand, counting down.
ATCGTGTTGGCGCCGGCGGACGCGGCTAAGTTTACGGCTGGAACCATTGTCGCGCTGGACGCAGATTACACCGGGCAGACCGGCTTTGTAGGTTCGCCAGTGGCGGGCGCGTATGTGCGACAAGCGCTGACCGATGTGGACTACATCCGGCGAATAACTTTCAACGTGGCGTTGGTGACTCAGGTGGACCCCACCGGCCTTACGCTCGCCGAACCTCTGCCCGGCGGCGCTCCTGCTGCTGGTGCAAAGCTGCAGGTGGTAACTGGATTCGTGGACCGCGAAGGCGGGAGTTTCTATCAAGAGTGGTCTGCGCTTTTTGTAATGCAAGGGAGCCAGGGAGAGAGAATCTTTTTTCACTATCCAAGGCTGCAAGCCATGACTGGCGCCGAAGAAGCGGTCATTCCATTGAACGGCAAGCACCAAGGAGGACAGTCGCGGGTACTGCTCAACGGGCAGTTTCTTGCGCTGCCGGTAACCGATCCGCTGGATGGGGAACACGTGGTGTGTTACAGGAGCTTCTTGCCCGCCAAGAATGCGCTGGTGTGAGCTGGTGAATCAGTGAAGAAGTGAACGAGCTAAGAAGTCAACGGGCCGGCGAGGCAGCGAGTCAAAATGAAGATAACAATCAAAGGGCAGGATTATACGGCGGCGCTTGACGCGGCGCGACCGTTGACAATCGAGCGCAAGCTGAACGAGCCTTCCATTTGCCAGTTATGGCTGAGCCTGCCCGCAAATGGCAGCCTGACCACGCCTTCGCGCAGTCAGTATTTGACGGTGACAGGCGACGACGGAACGCTCTACTTCACGGGTTACATCGCGGTAACTCCGCTGCCGGAGTTTGCAGGGCTCGCAATGGGAGGTCCACGCTACCGGATTGCTCTCCAGGCGTTGAGCGACGAATTGGTGCTGGACCAGGTGTTGATGGCGCCCAGCACGGGCGCTTCGGGCGAAACTGCCGGGGCGCTGATGACCTCACTTGTAACTCACACCGGATCGTCTGCGCTGTCTACGCAGGGATTGTCGTTGAACGAGCCGGTGAGTAGCTTTGTTCCAGATCCAGGAGCACCGTGGAGCAAGAGCGCCGGACAGGTAGCGAGCCAGGCGCGGGCCGCGTATCGCGCTGTGAACGGAGCGCTGACGGTGACCAGCGTACCTGGCACGGTACACACGCTGAACGAAACGGACGGCAGCCTGAATCTGGCTAACCTGGCATTCACAGCCAGCGTCAAGCGCGCTTTGGCAAATGATGTGACGGTTTGCGGTGAACATGAGCCTGTTGCTTATGTAACGGAATACTTCCTGGGCGACGGAGTTACCACGACTTTTTATCTGTCCGCGGACCCATTTTTTTCTGCCTCATCCAAGTCCACAATTATCAAGGAGCTCTTTAACGAAAATACAGTCGATCTGCAGCTATGGGGCAATCCGGGCGGATATGGATATCTCATGCTTGGTGAAGGCGGCCTGACAATGAATGGCGGCAATGGCATCGACGGCGAAGCCGCGCTGACCTGGCTGGATCCGGTGGAGATGGGCGGAACCCTTTTGCTTGAAGCCGTGGGGATAACACTTGCGCCAGGCAGCACCGGAATCCTGGCCGGGTTTTATTCCGGCCTGGAGACGCAGTCCAATTGCATAGCGGGGTTCCAGGCGACAGCGCAGCAAGGCACCGGAGCGGTACTTTTGAAGCCCATGATTCAAGGAGAGCCGTCGGGATCGGGCTATGTGGTGAATCCGGCTAACCAATATACGATTCGGGCCAGAGTGCATTGTCCAGACCATGAACGGGAGCTGGCAGTTTACCGGTCATTTGGCGATAGCGGCGCAATTACCTATGGTGGGCAGGGAATTCTAAGTCCCGGCAAGGTGCAGTTGGAGATACAAGAGTTTGTCAATGGAGTGGGCGGGACGCCAGTGACGCTGTATGACGGTGCGATCGAGTACCTGCCCGCTACCTGCATGGTGGTTGCGGCGAGTAGTATCAACCTGATTGGGTCCATGCGCGCGATCAACCTGACTAACCTCGGATCGGGCTGGATCGTGAGCACGCCTCCGAACGGCGGACCCTACACGCGAACGGTTGGTACAACCGCTGAGGCGGCCGATTGCCATCTCGAACGCACCGGAAGGTTGGTGTTCTATAGCGGGTCAACGCCGGTGGCGGGCGAGCAGATTGCAGTGAATTACCGCACCGTGGGAAGGGCCGTGGGACGCGCAGTGAACACGGCCAGCCAGGCGGCTTTGGCACAGGCCGGAACACCGGCGGTAGCGGTTTGGATCGGGTCGGTAACTAACCCTCCAGCGCGCAGTTCCGCGGACTGCCGGAATGCGTCTCTGGCAATGGAGCAGGCGGCGGCCAGCGTGAGCGCGCTGTGGAACGGCACGTACAACGGAAACAGAATGAGCTTTGCCAGCGATGTTTGGCCGGGCGATGCGCTGCTGCTGAATGCGCCTTCGACCAGCTTGAACGCACAGGTGGTGGTGCGGACAGTGAAAATGAGTTATCGCGCCAGTTATCCAGATTTAGTTGAGTATGCTATCCAGTTTGCAAACGACTGGGCCGACGACCTGGCCATCAAGACCAGTACGATGGTACCCGTGGATACGTGGCTTCCGGCGGCGATTGCTCCGACCGTTCTGGCTAACTTGAGCGGTCTAACGGTGACCACGTTGAATGGAACCACAGTGACCATCAACACGGGAACGAACGCGCCTGCCGGCGGAGGCTTCGAGATACGGCGGAGGGATTTTGCCTTTATGCCCGGAGAAGATCCGGATCTGGTGGCGCGGGGAACTTTGTCGAATATTACTTTTTCTCGTGAAAGTGCCAACGACCGGTTTTATATTCGGATGTTTGACGGTTCGACGCCACCGAATTACTCGGAGTTTTCGACGGCGTTGTTCGTTAACTTGCCGCTGGGATCGTAGAACCACCTCGGGGACGAATCCGCCGCGGCGGACGTGGGCACCCCGGCCGGTCGCAGAGAGAAGTCATTCCGGGAAAAGATGGAGTCCGGTAGATGCGGATGATGAATGAATTCGAAGCGCAGGTGCTGAGCGACTTGAGCGTGCTCAAGACGCAAATGACCGGGCTTATGGGCGACGGCAATGGCGGGCGCCTGGCCGACCTGGAGCGGCGCATGGAACGGCATGAGCAAAACTGGCAGCGGGCCAAGGGATTTCTGGCGGCGGTGAGTGTGCTGTTCGCGGTAATTGAAGTGGCCTATGAAGCCTGGCGGCGGCGCTGAACGTTCCTGTGAATGCCAGTAGAGCACAGATGTGTGAATTCTGTTTTGGCTTGCTGCGCCAAAGCTTCGTATAATCGGCCCTATGAACGATCATCCCTTGGTTGGCGTGGTGATGGGCAGCAAGAGCGACTACGAGGTGCTCGGGGCAGCGGTGGAGATTTTGCGCGAGCTCGATATTCCGCATGAGGCGCGGATCGTGAGCGCGCATCGCACGCCGGACCGCCTCTTCCAGTATGCGGAGATGGCACGGGAGCGTGGATTGCGGGTGATTATTGCCGGTGCGGGCGGCGCGGCGCACTTGCCGGGAATGCTGGCGGCCAAGACGCTGGTTCCGGTGCTGGGAGTGCCGGTGGCGGCCACGCAGTTAAACGGGCTGGACGCACTGCTTTCAATTGTGCAGATGCCCAGGGGCGTTCCAGTGGGGACCCTGGCAATTGGAAAAGCCGGAGCGGCCAACGCGGCGCTGCTGGCGGCTGAGATTTTGGCGGCAACAGACGAGGCGCTTTACGCACGGCTGGCCGCGTGGCGTGCTGCTCGCACTCAGGAAGTGCTGGAGCAGGAGTTGCCGGCGTGAGGTTCTCCGAACCCCAACCTTCTGCAAATTCTCCCACTATTCAACCCGGCGGCCTGCTGGCGATATTAGGCGGCGGCCAGCTTGGACGCATGACGGCGATGGCCGCGCGGACCATGGGTTATCGCGTACGCGTGATGGACCCAGAGCCGGCCTGCCCGGCGAGCTTTGTGGCGGACGAAACCATTGTCGGCCGCTGGCAGGATGTAGCCGCGGCGCGGAGGCTGGCGGCAGGCGCCGACGCCGTCACGTTGGAGATTGAGCAGATTGGTTTGGATGCTCTCTCCGAGGTTGCACGTCTTGCGCCTCTGCGGCCCGGCGTGGAAGCCATTCGAATCATCCAGGACAAGACGATTCAAAAGACGTGGCTTGCGGATGCGGGCTTTCCGGTTGGCCCATTTCGTGTGATTCCTAGCGAGCGGGAACTGCAGGAAGCGGTTCCGGCGCTGGGCGGGCGCGTGTTCTTGAAGATCGGACGCGGGGGATACGATGGCCGCGGTCAGGCGCGAATCGGGATTGAGGGGCAGGCGACTGAAGAGGCGGTGGCCGCGGCGTGGGCGAGTCTCGGCGGCCGGCCGTGCGTGGCCGAGCAGGTGCTCGATTTGGATTTTGAGATCAGCGTGATGGCCGCGCGCAGTCCTTCGGGCGAGGTGCGGAGTTATCCCGCGGCGCGCAATCACCACGAGAATCAGATTCTGGCGTGGAGTGTTTTGCCGGCGGGTGTGCCTGGGGAGCTGGAATCGAGGGCTGAAGCGCTGGCCGCAGCAATTATTGCGCGGCTTGGCGTGGAGGGGTTGCTATGCGTGGAGCTGTTTGTCACTCGGCAGGGTGAGCTGCTGGTGAACGAACTTGCGCCGCGTCCGCACAACAGCTACCACCAGAGCGAGCGTGGGTGCGTGACCAGCCAGTTTGAGCAACTGGTTCGCGCGGTGTGCAATCTTCCGTTGGGAGATACATCGCTGGTCGCGCCCGCCGCAATTGTGAATCTGCTGGGCGAGGTATGGCTTGAGGGCAAGCCGGATTTTGCCGCGGCGCTGGCCGTGCCTGGGGTGCGGTTGCATCTTTATGAGAAGCACACGCCCCGCATTGGAAGGAAGATGGGGCATTTGTCGGCGATTGGCGCAACAGCTGAAGAGGCGCTGGAGCGGGTGCTGGAAGCGAAGAAAAAGCTCTAATCAAGCACGGGGAAGGATTGAGCGGAGTTTCGAGGATTGACGTGAATCCTTAGCTCCATGTCGGCGGGATGATGACGAACGAAGGCGTCCGCGTAGTTGGGATAGATATAGGGCCTCTTAAGCACCCCTTGATATAGCTTTGAGTCGAGTTTGTACTCGTATTGGAGTACCGCATAGTCTCCACCGTAGCCAGGCTCTTCAAATTGACAGTGAACAACCCTGCCGGACACAGCGGGCCATTGGCGGCTATTCGCCTTGCGCCAAAGAATAATCACCCGTCGCACGACGAAGCCGATGTAGATGTCGATGACGAGGCCGCCCATGGCCCCACAAGTATAGCAATGGGGAACATCACGGGGATCGTCGATCCTGAAACATTCAGAATCCCCTAGTTTTCAAGTCAAACGCTTCGTTATTCGGCGCCCTTTTGCCACCGCTTGGGCCTCTGGTTCTGCTGCAAAATCTTCTTGCGCAGGCGCAAGGATTTCGGCGTAACCTCGACCATCTCGTCCTCTGCGATGAACTCGATGGCCTGTTCCAGATTGAGAGCTTTCACGGGCACCAGGCGGATAGCTTCATCCGCGCTCGACGCGCGCATGTTGGTCATCTTCTTTTCGCGAACTACGTTCACGTCGAGGTCGTTGTCGCGCGAGTGCTCGCCCACGATCATGCCTTCGTAGACCTCAACGCCCGCTCCCACAAAAAGTATCCCGCGCTCTTGCAGGCTGTTTAACGAATAAGTGGTCGTCAGCCCCTGGCGATCGGAGATGAGCGCGCCTGTGGGACGCTGCGGAATTTCGCCCTGATAAGGGATGTAGCCGTCGAAGAGCGCGTTCATGACGATGGTGCCGCGGGTCTCGGTGAGCATCTCACTGCGTAGTCCGATGAGGCCGCGGCTGGGCACGCGAAAATCCATGCGCACGCGGCCCGAGCCATGATTATGCATCTTGGTCATCTCGCCTTTGCGCGGGCCGAGCTTCTCGATGACCACGCCGGTGAATTGCTCGGGCACATCGACGGTGAGGTGTTCCACCGGTTCCATGCGCACGCCGTCCACCATCTTGGTCACGATTTCCGGGCGGCCGGCCATCAGCTCAAAGCTCTCGCGGCGCATCATCTCGATGAGAATGGCAAGTTGAAGTTCGCCGCGGCCGAGAACTTTGAAGCTGTCGGGCGAGCCGGTGTCTTCCACGCGAATGCTGACGTTGGTGAGCAATTCTTTTTCCAGGCGCTCGCGCAGGTTGCGGCTGGTGACGTACTGGCCCTCACGCCCGGCGAAGGGCGAGTTATTGACGCTAAATTGAATCGCGATAGTCGGCTCATCGATCACAATCAGCGGCAGCGGCGAAGGGTTCTCGACACTCGTGATGGTTTCGCCGATGGTGATGCCTTCAACGCCGGCCACGGCCACAATGTCGCCCATGGTGGTTTCGGTTGTCTCGATTCGCTTGAGGCCACTGAAGGTGAAAAGCTTGGTGATGCGCGTCTTCATCAGCGAGCCGTCGCGCTTGGAGATGGTCACGTCGTCGCCGGCATGCAGAGTGCCCTGGAAGACGCGGCAGATGGCGATGCGGCCAAAATAATCGGAGTAGTCGAGGTTGGTGACGAGAATCTGCAAGGTGCCGTCTGCGTCGCCGGTTGCCGCGGGAATGGTGGAAACGATCGATTCGAACAGCGGCTGCAAATCCACGCCGGGCGTGGCTAGATCGACGGTTGCAGTGCCCGCCTTCGCTACCGTGTAGAGCACCGGAAAATCCAATTGCGATTCTTCCGCATCAAGATCGATAAACAAGTCGTAAATCTCGTCCAGCACTTCCTGCGGCCGCGCGTCAGGACGGTCAATTTTGTTGATCACCACAATGGGAAGCAGCTTGGCTTCCAGGGCTTTGGCCAGCACGTAGCGCGTCTGCGGCAGCGGGCCCTCGGCCGCGTCCACCAGCAACATCACTCCGTCCACCATCTTCAGCGCGCGCTCCACCTCGCCGCCAAAGTCGGCGTGGCCCGGCGTGTCAACAATGTTGATTTTGCCGCCCTCAAAGACGATGGCCGTGTTCTTGGCCAGAATGGTAATGCCGCGCTCCCGTTCCAGCTCGTTCGAGTCCATCACCCGCTCGGCAACCTGCTCGTTGGCGCGGAAGGTTCCCGACTGGCGTAGCATGGCGTCCACTAGCGTTGTCTTTCCATGGTCGACATGGGCAATGATGGCGATATTTCGTATCGTCTGCGTCACAGGGGATTTTTCCTTTTTTGTTCAGGCCCTCAATGATCGAGCGAAAGGGGCTATGTTTGGAGGGGCGCCACAGCGGCGAATTGCCACACAGTGCGGCAACTTCCATTCTACCAGCAGCGACGCTGCGGCGAGCATTTCATGCGCGGCTCGCGGAGAGCTCCGCGAGCAACGTCGAGTGGTTGCAGCAGTTTATGGCCGAGACGGCTTAATCGGATTGCGCACGCGGCGCGAAGGGCAGCGTCCTAGAACGAGAGGGCTGCAAGCCAACGCATGGACGGCGCCATGCTGAGCAAGGGTAAGGGTCAGGACGGTGATGTCGTCGTCCTGTCCAAACTGCTGGGCAGCGTCCAGAACCTGTTGCGCATTGCGTGGCCTGCCGAGGATTCTTTGCGCCAGCCGTCAGCAGCCGCTTAGTGCGACGGCGGCACATACTCCGAAGGCAGCGCCGAGCCTTCGCTAAAAAAGAATTGCTCCATCTGCTCCACCAGGAACTGTTGCGCCTGCGGGGTCCAGGGCTGCAGCCGGTACTCGTTCAGCAACATCTTCTGGCGCTCAAGCCACTCGGCCCAGGCTGCCTTGGAAACGTTCTTGAAAATCTTCTGGCCGAACTCCGAATCGAAGGGCGCTTCATCCAGGCCCTCCATCTCTCTCTTGTTGCGAACGCAAAATACCGTATGTGCCATGATTGACGCTCCCGATTCCCATTGTATTGGATGAAGCGCGCCGCGGCCGCCACCTGTCGGCCGGGAAGCGCGCCGAGCAACGCCAGGGACCGGGTTGCAAAAAATGTGCGGCCGGCTTGGCCGCTTGCCGGCCAAATCCTACAACTTTTGGTTAATCTTCAGGAACAATTATCGCTTGACATTTACGTGTATCGAGGGTTTCCTTAAACTTATTCGAGCTTCGCAATCAATTTGCGCTGCCGTGGCTGGAATCTGACTGCCATGCGATGCGCAGGTTTGAGTGTGAAGCATTTGTTTCAGCAGCCCAACCAAGAACTTGAAAGGAGCTGTCGTGGCTCAATCCAATCCCCCTGGCTTGTCTGATAATGCAGCCGCCGCGATCGCCTATCTCACCATCGTTCCGGCGATCGTCTTTCTGGTCTTGCCGCCTTACAACGCCAGTCCCTATGTGCGTTTCCACGCCTGGCAGTCCGTTTTTCTGAATGTTGCGGCGTGCCTCATCTGGTTCCTTCTGACGATTCTTGCCGCAGTTAGCCTGTTAGTTGCTCCGGCACTGATAAGCGTGTTCCACACCCTCGTCTTTCTTGGCCTGGTGCTGGTGTGGATTCTCTGCGTAGTTCCGGCAGTGAACGGCAAGATCTTCAAGCTTCCCGTTATTGGAGCACTGGCTGCGAAGCAAGCCGGCCTGTAACACCGCCTCCGGCAACCGCTCTTTAGGTCTTGCTATTTTGTAGTGGGTCAGTTTGAAGGGCACGGGCTGGTAGGCCGGGGTTTTAACCCCGGCACATGACGGGTTTCAATTTGAAGGGTACGGGCTTCAGCCCGTACATTAACCTCCCTAAAATCATTGGGCTTTAGCCCCTGAGGGATGGTGCTCCTTTCAAACGGACCCATTGCCTGCTATCTCCTTGCTTTGCCGGGCCGCTTCTTTCTCCGCGAAGGAAGTGCGGTCGCACCTTTGCGCTTCTTCTTCTTCTTTCCTTTTGGCCCAGCGCCGACCGGCTTTCTGCCGGTAAGCGTCAGGCCTTCTTCCACAATTGAAAACTGCAGCTTGCGTTCCTGGGCCAGGATGCGGTCAAGGATCACCTGCACGTGGTCGCCCGCGCGGAACCGCCGGCCCCAGCGCTCGCCAATGATTTCATGTGTGTTTTCGCGCCAGGTGTAGCGGTCGCCGCGCAGCGTATCAATGGGCGCCAGCCCCTCGACAAACAAATCGGTCAGTTCCACAAACAAACCGAACTTTGCCGGGTTCAGCACCAGCGCGGCAAACTCCTCGCCCACGCGGTCCTGCATGAAGCGAACCTTCTTCCACTCCACCAGTTCCCTTTCAGCGTCGGCGGCGCGGCGCTCTGTAAGGCTGGTTTCTTCGGCAATCTGCGCTAACTCCGCCTCCGGAATCGGCGCCTCGATCATTGGTCTGTCATCCTGAGCGGAGCGCAGCGGAGTCGAAGCGCCAGCAGTCCCTGGTGGCGGCCCTACCCTTGGCGCAGAGCCGTGTGCCCCCGGTCTCGACTTTGAGACCGGGGAATCTACGAACCTGTGCCTGCCTCCTTCGCTCGGGTGCGTCCACGGCGAACTGTGCCGCCCATCTTCCACCACCCCCTCGCCGCGCACTCCGTCTCTGAGCAGCGATTTCGTAATGCGATGCACAATCAAGTCGGGATAGCGGCGGATGGGCGAAGTAAAGTGCGTGTAGCTGGGCGCGGCCAGTGCAAAATGGCCTTCGTTGATTTCAGAGTAGCGAGCTTGCTTCAGCGAGCGCAGCATCAGGTAACTCAGAATCCGTTCTTCCGGCTTGCCTTCAATTTTCGCAGCGAGCTTCTGATACATGCGCGGCGTTACCGGAATGTCTTCAGGCACCTCGTGCATCCGGGGATTGCGTCCGCGCCCATGCGCATCGCGCCGCTCGCCACGGGTCTGCATGCGCTTCACCGGCAGCGCGCCAAGGCCGAGCGAGTAGCCAAAGCTCGCGGCCAGCTCCTCAAACTGAACCACGCGGCGCGGCTCGGGCTTTTCATGGATGCGGTAAAGCGAGGGTACGCCCAGGTCCTCAAGCCACGTAGCCACGCACTCGTTGGCCGCCAGCATGAACTCCTCAATGAGCCGGTTGGCCCAGGTGCGCTCAGACTTGGTCACGCCGCGCATCTGGCCTTGCTCGTCGAACTCGATCACCGGCTCCGGCAGGTCGAAGTCGATGCTGCTCCGCTCCTCGCGCCGCTTGTTCATCAATTCTGCGAGCTGCCGCATGCGCTCGAATTCCGGAACCAATGCGGCGTAGCGCGCGCGTGTCTCCGCATCTCCCTCCAGAATGGCGTGAACTTCGGTATAAGTCATCCGCGCCGCGGAACGAATGACTCCTTCGACGATCTCGTAGCTCTTGATTCTGCCTTCAGAGTCGAGGTCTATGATGCAACTCAAGACCAGCCGGTCTTCACCGGGGCGCAGGCTGCAAATCCCGGTGGAGAGCTCCTGCGGCAGCATGGGAATGGCGCGATCGGGGAAATAAACGCTGGTTCCTCGCAGCCGCGCTTCCAGGTCGAGATCGGTTCCGGCGCGGACATACTCGGCTACATCGGCGATATGCACCTGTAACTCATATCCGCCATCGGGCCGCTCGGTCACCAGCACCGCGTCATCGAAGTCGCGTGCCGTTTCTCCGTCGATGGTCACGATGGGCAGCGACCGAAAGTCGCGGCGGCTGTCGGCTTCGGCCGGGTCCAGATGGGCCACGGCGCGCGCTTCTGCCAGCACCTTCTCCGGGAAGACTCGCGGCAACTGGTGCTTGCGGATCATCATCTCCACATCCACGCCAAAGTCGTCCGGGTCGCCAAGCACCTCAATCACGCGCCCAACTGGCGGCCGCGTGGGCGTGGGCCAACTGGTGATCTCAACATCCACCACCAAGCCCTCCAGATCGTCATGGGCCGCGGCAGACGCCGCTTCCGTGCCCAATACACGGTGGGGCGTGGCGGCCACGCCGGCCTCGGGCAACTCCTTGCCCGGAGGAATGAGAATCGGCTGCGTCATGCGCTCGTCGAACGGCACTACCGAGTGTCCTAACTGGCGATCCGAGCGCGCGTAATGAAACACCCCAACCACGGTGGGGTTGCGCCGCTCAAGCACGCGAACAATGCGCCCCATGCGTCGTCCATCGGCCTTCGGGGGCTCGACCTCGACCAGCACCTGGTCGCCCTGCATGGCGCCGTTGACTTCATCTGGCGGGATAAAAATATCTTCCTGCCCTGAAGCCTGCCGCGCATTGGGCCGCACAAATCCGTAGCCATCGCGATGCAGATCGAGCCGCCCGGCGGCCAGGTTTTCGCGCGTTCCACCCACGCCGGAGGCCGGCCGGGGAATGCCCCAGTGCTCGCGGTCCAGAGGGACAAGTTCACCCCGTGCGGTCAACCGCGCCAGTTGTTCCAGCAGTAGTCGCCGCTCGCGCCCTCCGCCCAGGCTCAACTCGCGGACCAATTGCTTGTATCCGGCCTTCTGCCCCGCGGAGCGCGCAATCCGCGCCACCAGTTCGCGATCGGTCATAGCTCAAGAGTAGGTCATTTGGACTCAAATGCGCTGGGAACTGCCTCATCGACCGTGCCCATTTTGATGCGCTCCCCGGCTTGCGTGCTGGTCCGGTATGCAGTTCCCCGCCCGCCGTCCTAAAATAGCGAGTACAGAACTTTTCAGCGGACCGCGACGGAATTGCATCCTATCAGTGGCCGCGAATTGGGTCGCCCCAGGCCGATCGCCGGACGGTCCACACTTTCAGATTTTTTTGGGCCTACGGCATGTAGCCCCTGCCTTGGCAGCCCCGTCCCAATGGGACAGAAAAGGAAAAATACCTTGAGCGCAATGTGGAAGCCCACCCAAACTGGATCTGTCACTCACACTCCCCCTCCCGTGGAACCCTCCCGTCCCACGCCGCCGGCGCCGGCTCCTGAACCTGCCAACCGCACTCCCGCGGTCACCGGCGAACAGGCCACCATCGGCAAAGGGCTGATCGTGAAGGGCGAAATCACCGGCTCTGAGTCGCTCTATATCGACGGCAAGGTCGAGGGCAGCATCAATCTTCCCGGCAACCGCGTAACGGTGGGCCGCAACGGCCTGGTTGCGGCCAGCATCACTGCCCGGGAAATTGTGGTTCTGGGCAAGGTGCGCGGCAACGTCACCGCTTCTGACCGCGTGGATATCCGCGCCGAGGGCGCGCTGACCGGCGACGTCGCCGCGGCGCGCATCAGCATCGAAGATGGCGCGTTCTTCAAGGGCGGAATCGACATTCGCAAGCCCGATGCCAAGCCCGCCGCTCCCGGAGCCGCAGCCCCAGCCGCGCCCGAGCCGCCCAAACAGCTTCCGCTTTAGTTATTTCTCAGCATTCGCGCTCAGGGTGCCGAGACGGAGGGAGCAGGGGCCTTCAGGCCCCTGAGCGCAAACCTCCAAGGAATGTGGCTTTAGCCGCGGGCATGTTCATTTGCGCCGCTGAAGCCTCATGGCGCAAGAATGGCGAATGAGGTCTGGTACCTCCGAGCCTTCATACGCCCGCGCGCTCGTCCCAATCGTGCTATCCCATGCCCAGCCGCTTCATCATCACCCTGGGCAGCGCAGAACCTGTCTTCTCCAGCACCGCTTTCGCCACAATTACCCAAACGCCCGCGCCCGCGGCGAGCATCGCAAAATCCGCCCATCGTATCTGCGCCGGCAAGCGCGGAGTGACCGCGTGGCCCAGCAACCCGCCCACCGCCCACAAAAGCGCCCACACGCCCGCGCCGCCGGCCAGCGAGGCCAGCAGGCAGCGCCCCATTTCGCGGTAATCCAGGCTGGCCAGCGAAACCATCCGACGCTGGTGCAGCAACACGGCGATCGTGAGGGTTTGCAGGGCGATCCCGAGGTCAGAAGCAACTGCCAGTCCGATGGCTCCGAATCCGTGGTAAAGCGAGCTGTAGATGGGCAGCGAAATCAGCGTTACAACCGTTCCCGCCGCCATTGGCGCCAGCGTATTCCCAGCCGCGTAAAACGCGCGCGCATAAATCGCCTGCGCCGACCACAGAAACATCGAGGCGGAGAATATCGCGAAATACAAAGCGCACTCCCGCGCGTCGGCCGATGAAAAACGCCCGCCGGTAAAGACCAGGTCAATCGCCGGCCGGCCCAGCGCCATCATGCCTGAGGCCGCCAACAACCCCAGCGCGGCGACGCGCGATACCGAGTCCGCCACCTGCGTAGCAAATTCGAAACGCCGCTGCTGCGACCATAAGCTGGCGAAAAATGGCATGGAGGCAGCGCCCGCTGCCTGCGCCAGCACCGCCATGGGAGCGGTAAAAATCTGTTTGGCATAGCTCATCAGCGAAACCGCGCCGGTGGTGTTCGAGGCAAAGTGAGCAATGATCCAGCTATCGGCAGTTACCAGTGAAACACCGGCCATCAGCGGCAGCGACAAACGAACCCAGGCGCGAAGGCCTTCGTCATGCCAGTCGAGAATGGGCCGGTAGTGGACGCCCTCTCGCCGCGCATAGAACCAATTGAGGAGAAATGGCCCCAAAAAGGCGCCTGCCACTGTGCCGATAGCCAGCGAGGAAACGCCCAAACGCCCCACCAGCAGCACGCCGCCCGCGATGGTGCCCAAGCCGTAAATAAGCGGCGTTACCGCCTGCACGCTAAATTGCTTGCGCACCAGCAACACCGCGCCAAACACTCCGCCCGCAAAAAAACACAGCTGCGCGGGCAACAGGATGCGCGTCAGGTGCACGCACAGTGCGGCTTTCTCCGCGCCAAAACCGGGGAACCACCAGTGGATGTACCAGGGGGCAATCAGTTCGGCCAGCACAAGTGCCCCGCCCAGCACCAGGTACATGGTGGTCAGAATCACCGAAAGCGACCGCTGACCTTCCGCCTCGCGTCCCTCGGCGCGATAGCGGGTGAGGATGGTGACAAACGTGATGGAAGCCGCGCCGCCCACCAGAAAGTACGAAATCATGTCCGGCAGCACAAAAGCGCCGTTCAGCGCATCTGCCTCCAGCCCCTTGCCGAAGAGCCAGACAATGTATTTGACCCGCACCAGGCCGATGACGCGCGACAAGAAAGTTGACGCCATCAGCAGGAGGGTGGCCGAAAAAGCCGTGTGTGCGTAAGAGGGGCGCAGCATTCCTAACCGGCGTGCCCATCGCGAAGGCGCGCGCGGAACGGGTTGAGTTGGGGGCGATTCTGCCACTGAATTTGATTCTATCGGGGGCTGCGCGCAATGACCCATGAGGCATCGCGACAAGGAACAGGAACGATCAATGACGCAGTTCGGGCCAAAAGCTGCTGGCAACAGCGGGGAATGCGACTTTCAGCGAAAGAAAGGGATTTGGACGCACTCTCGCCCAAGTAGACTGTCCGCAGGGGGACATTGCGTGCAGCGGAGTTTAGGATTAGCGCTTTCAATGGTTCTTGGAGTGAATGCGATGGCTCAGGCGATTCATGGACGGGATGGCATCACCTTGCCGCAACCGCCGGCTGTGGAGGCCATCCCGGTGGCCGACGATTACTTCGGAACAAAAATCGTTGACAGTTATCGATGGCTTGAAGACGCCAACAGCACCGAAACCCGCGCTTTCATCGATGCCCAGAATGCCTACACGGCGCGCTATCTGAAGCAGGCGCGCATCCGGGCGCAGGCAGCCGACGATCTTGACGCTTTGGAGAATGTATCCGTGACCGGTGCGCCTCGCGAGCGCGCAGGCAGCTACTTTTTCATGAAGCGGGTGGCCGGCGAGCAGCAATTCTCCATCTATGTTCGCCACGGCTGGACGGGTAAGGATCAGCGGATTATCGATCCGGCGCAGCTCAGCCGCGACCCCAACACCTCGATTCACATCGCCGATGTCTCTCGCGATGGCAAGCTCCTGATCTATGGAATGCAAAGCGGCGGCGCCGACGAAACCAGCGTGCACGTTTTCAACGTTGCCAACGGCAAGACGCTGGAAGATGAGTTGCCCGCGGCGCGCTACTTCGGAGTTGACTTTGCGCCCGATGGCGCCAGCTTCTACTACTCGCGCAACAACAAAGAGGGAACGTTGCTCTACCAGCACGTGCTGGGGACGCGTGTCTCCCAGGACAAGCTCATCTTTGGGCGCGAGTTTCGCGGAGAGTTGCTGGAGGGCAAAGACCTCTTCTCCGGCGAGGTGACCGATGATGGTCATTACCTGGTGGTACAGATCCAGCGCGGCGTCCCGGCACGGCGCGAAGACATCGTCTACCGCGACCTGACCAAGCCTGGCTCTCCCTTCGAGGTGCTGGTGTGGGGCCTCGATTCGCGCTTCTCCGCTGTCTACGCCAAAGGCGCGTGGTACGTGAAGACCGACTACAAGGCGCCCAACGGGGCGATTTTCAAGGCCGATCCCGGCATCATGCCTGATGCGTGGAAAGTGATTGTTCCCGAAGGCAAGGATGTGATCGATGCCTGGTCGATTGTGGGCGGAAAACTTTACGTCAACCGTCTGAAAGATGTGAAGACTGAAACCACTGCCTACAACCTCGATGGAAGTCCTGCAGGCAAGGTTGAGTACGAGGGGATCGGTTCAGCCTCGGGAGTTTCAGGCCGCACCATAGACCGCTACGGCTACTTCGCCTTTTCGTCGTTGATTGTCCCGCCGACCATCTACCGGCTCGACACCGCGACTGGCAAACGCGAAGTCTTTTTCCAACCGAAAATTCCCTTCGACTCCAGCCAGTACGAGCTCAAACAGGTGTTTTTCAAGTCAAAGGACGGCGCCCAGGTTCCCATGTTCATCGCCGGCAAGAAAGGCCTGAAGATGGATGGCTCTGAGCGGCTGCTGATGACCGGCTACGGCGGCTTCGACCTGAGCATTCTTCCCACCTGGGGCGCGCAAGCCGCATGGTGGCTGCAACAGGGCGGATGGTTTGCCCTGCCCAACCTGCGCGGCGGCGGCGAGTATGGCGAAAGCTGGCACGAGGCAGGGATGTTTGAGAAAAAACAAAACGTCTTTGACGACTGGTTTGCAGCAGCGGAGTACCTGATCGCCAACAAATACACTTCGCCGCAGCACTTTGCCATTACTGGCCGTTCCAACGGCGGACTGCTGATGGGCGCATCCTTTACCCAGCGTCCAGAGCTTTTCGCCGCCGTATGGTGCGGTTATCCGCTGCTCGACATGCTGCGCTATCAGAAGTTCAAAGTGGGCTATTACTGGACCACGGAGTACGGCTCCGCGGAGAACGAAAAGCAGTTTCCCTACCTGCTCAAGTACTCGCCCTATCAAAACGTCAAGCCCGGCACTTCCTACCCGGCCGTGATGTTCTTCACCGGCGACAGCGACACGCGCGTCGACCCGCTGCATGCCCGCAAAATGACGCCGCTCTTGCAGTCCGCCTCGACCAGCGGCCGGCCTATCCTGTTGCATTACAGCTTGGCGGGCGGCCACTCGGCCGGGGTCAGCGTCGATCAGCAGGTGCAGGACGACGCCGACCAGCTCTCCTTCCTGTGGACTGAGACCGGCCAGCCGACTCCGCGTAAGCCGTGAAGGGAATCTTAGGAAGGTACTCAGCGCAACTGTTCCGGGGTAACCTGATGCCCTCGGTAATTTTTTCCGATAAGGAAAGTGCGGGACCCGTGGTTCGTCCTTCTGCCGGTGGTCCTTCGCAGGCCGGGCATGCGCGCGAGTGCCGCCCGAGAAGGGCCCCGGAATTGTTGCCGGGGTCTCGCCGGGCTCGGAGTCAGAATGCCAGAAGCAGCGTTGGAGACCAGCAAAACCGATCCACAACATGAGCAAGCCCGGCTGGCTGCGCTCATCTCCACGGGCATTCTCGACACTGAGCCGGAACCGGGCTACGAAGCCATTACTCGTTTGGCCGCCGAATACTTCCAGGCCGACACAGTACTGCTCGGTTTTGCAGACGAGAGCCGCATTTGGATCAAATCCTACTGGGGCGAAGCGGTTCGCGAACTGCCGCGGAACAAGTCCATCTTCGAAATGGTGCTTGCCCAGGATGGCCCGGTCATTGTTCCGGATCTTGCCAATCATCCCGAGCTCAAGGGTACCCGCAAGACCCTCAGGCGGCTGGAAGTTGCTTCGCTTGCCAGTGTGCCGGTGCGCTCCTCCGATGGCCAGATTCTGGGTGCGCTCACCATCTTTGGTTGCCAGCCCCGCCGCAGAATGTCGCTTGACGAGCTGCGCATGCTCGAGAGCCTGGCCGATATGGCTGCAAGCCAGTTGGAACTGCGCAGGCTGCGCAACTCCTTCAACGGGCACCGCCAGCGGCGGTCGCGGACCGATCAGTCCGCTACGGTAAGCTGGCCGCGCAGGCCAGATTTGCGCCGCGCTCTCGATCAGCGCCAATTTGTCCTCTACTACCAGCCGGAAGTCGAGCTCTCCACACGCAAAATTATTGGTCTCGAGGCGCTCATTCGCTGGGCGCATCCCGAGCGGGGGCTCGTTCCGCCCATGGACTTTATCCCGCTTGCCGAAGAGAGCGGCTTGATTCTCCCCATAGGCGACTGGGGCCTTGCCGAGGCATGCAATCAAATCCAGACGTGGTGCAACGAAGATCCGCGTCACGGTTCTCTGCGGGTCTGCGTCAACCTTTCCGCGCGCCAGTTCTCTCGTGAAGGGCTGGCCGATCACGTCGAGGCGTTGCTGCTCCAGTTCGGCGTCTCCAGCCGCCAACTGGGCCTGGAGATGACCGAGTCCAGCCTGATTCCCAACATGCAAACCGCCCTCGAGGTGCTGGGCAGCCTGCGCCGCCTGGGCGTTTCACTGCTCATGGACGACTTCGGCACCGGCTACAGCTCACTCAACCATCTGCATTCTTTCCCTTTCGACGTGCTCAAAATCGACCGCTCGTTCGTGGGCCGCATGACCGAGGGCGAGCAGCCGCTGCAAATCGTCCGCACCATCATCGAATTGGCCCGCGTCCTGGGCATGGATGTGGTGGCCGAGGGCATCGAAACCCCCGAGCAATACCGGCTGCTGCGCCAACTGGGCTGCCGCTTTGGCCAGGGCTTTCTGTTCTCGCGTCCCATGAGCGCTGAGGCAATCACCCACCTGTTGCGGCTCCCTGGGCGCGTGCTGCCTGAACCGCGGGAATGCGAAGCCCTGGCCGGATGATCGCTCTACAATCCGCCCAGAAAATCAGTTTCATTCTGGAACGGCCGAAGCGCTGTTTCTTTTGCGGAATTTGCCGGATCATGCGAAGCAGATTTTCCTCACGTTACCGCCCATCCCTGGCGTATTCTCCAACCGATGCCCCAACCGGATGAAGCTAAGTCAGCCGCTGCGCCCTCCAGCTTTGCTGGCCTTCTGGCGGCGCTTGCCGCGCCCGCATCCTCTGCGCCGGCCCGCGCTTCCGCATGGCTCGATGACGGCCTTGAAGACGACGTGGCTACTCTCAGCTATGAGCGTGCCCTCCGTACCCACGCGCGTTATCGCTCTGCCGATCCCGGCGAAGCTCAACTCACCCAATCCCCTGGTCCGCAGGCGTCCCCCGCGTCTATGCCCCATTCATCGCAGCCTTATCGCGATGAGTGGGCATCGATTTCAAAACCCCCAATTTGCGCGGAACCTGATTCTGCTCCTTCATCCCATCCGGCCCCGGCGCTGGAACGCAATCTGAAGCGAGCCAGCATCACCATCCGCATGAGCAACGAAGAATGCGCGCAACTGCATCAGCGCGCCGCGGCGGCAGGTCTCACCGTGTCGGCCTATTTGCGCTCCTGCACCTTTGAGGCCGAGTCCCTGCGGGCTTTGGTCAAAGACACGCTCGCCCAACTCAAGCCAAACGAGCCAAAGAAAAGCCGCGCCGTTCCCGCTCCGGCCCGGCGCGCATGGTTTAAATGGTTATCGTGGATTCTGCCGCCCTGGCGTCTCCATCGGGGTGTCGCCCGCGCCTGACTACTCCGCTTCAAGCACCAGGCACTTCAAATATTCGGTCTCAGGCAGGTTCAGCACTACGGGGTGGTCGGGGGCTGCCCCGCGCCGTTCGAGCAGTCGCACCCGCCGTTCGGCATCGGCGGCTGCTGAGGCCACGCTCGATTCCAGGTCTGCCCAGCTCACGTGGTGCGAGCAGGAGCAGCTCGCCAGCAGACCGCCGGGATTGAGCATCTTCAGTGCTCGCAGGTTCAGCTCTTTGTAGCCGCGCAATGCCCCTTCAACCGCCCGCTGCGACTTGGCAAAGGCCGGCGGATCCAGAACGATCACGTCGAACTTCTCGCCGGCTTCGCACCAGCCGCGCAAAATCTCAAAGGCGTCTCCCGCCACCCAGTCCACTTCCGCGCCAAGTTGTGCGCGGTTGGTTTCAAGGTTGCGTTCGGCAATTTCAAGCGACGCGCGAGAAGCATCAATGCCCGTGACGCGCTTGCAAACGCGCGCCAAATGCAGGGCAAAGCCGCCTTGGTAAGTGCATACGTCGAGTGCGCGGCCACCCGGAGCGAGCCGTTGCGCCCACTCCTGTGTGGCGGCGTAGTTGGCCCGCTGGTCCAGGAAGGCCCCAGTCTTTTGGCCGGAGTTCGCATCGTAGTGAAATGCGAGTCCGTTGAGGTGAAACTGCGTGCTGGTCAGCGGTTCGCCAGGCGTTTCGGCCCACAGCGGGGCAGCATCGGGCGCTGCCAGGCCTTCGAGCTCGCGGACCCTCGCATCGGGACGCTCCACGATGGTTTTAGGTTCCAGCAACTCGCGCAAAACACGCACGCACGCTTCGGCCACGCCGGCGGTATGCAGGCCCCTGGCCAGCCGCTGGACAATCGTCAACGGCCCATACTTGTCGATGATCAGGCCGGGCAGTTCATCGGCCTCGCTGAAGCAGAGACGGCAAGAGTCGATTTCCGCGCCCTGTTCCGCGTGAAGCCGGGGAATGCGTCGCCCGACAGCGGCGCGAAGACGGGCTTCCAGCACCGTGAGCCACGCGGTTTCATCCATCGCCTCGCGGGATACCATCCGTAACGCAATCTGCGACGTAGGGCTGTATAGCGCCGTGCCCAGAAGCAGTCCTCGGCTATCGGCCACCGGCAACAGCGCTGGAGGGTCCCCGGCCTCGGGCAGTGCAATGCTTTCAATGTCTGAGGCATAGACCCACAGATAGCCGGTACGCAGCCGGTCGGCGGCTCGCCGGTTGATAAGGGCTCCCGGCGCGGAAGAATTCGCCGCTGCGCCCTTGACCGCTGGGTAGGGATTTCGCTGGGAATTTCGGCCATTTAGGCGTTGAGCTGGTTCAGAGTGTTTCTGAGTCCGCTCAAAAGGCGCCCTGGGCTTTGCGGCCTTGGGCGCCTTTTGGGTGGTTCCAGGTTCGGTGTTGCGGGTCTTGGTCATATTCGCTCCCCTGGGGTTTCCGGCCCTGGCCGGGAGCAAATAGGCAGCCGGTTCCTACTTCGTCTGAAGTGTTCGCAGATAGCGGGTCAAGTTCCCCAGTCTCAGCTGCTCTTCCAGCGAGTCGGCCTGATTCATCTTAGCAAAGATCGGGCCCCACACCGGCATCTCCTGTGTGCCGTGCGACGGGATGCTAACCCCAAACTGCAACACGCCCATCACGTGCATATCCGGATATTTTCCATGGTTGTTTTTGCTCATCACTGTCAGGTTTGCCGGCGGCGTCCTCAACGCTGAGGCCACGGGGCCTTGACCTTTTCCGTCCACTCCATGGCACGATGCGCAATAGCTGACGTACATTTGCTTGCTGTCTGAAGGGGATGTCTTGCCGACCGGTATCGTCACCTTCGCAGTAGATTGATTTGCGTAGGCCATGCTCGACGCGAGCGTCGCTGCAATGGCT
>JBEKEQ010000002.1:0-81991 GCA_050013735.1 Occallatibacter sp. | reverse complement strand
CGTAGGCTCGCCGCGATAATCGAACCCGGTCCATGCAAATCCGCCCGCTTCCCATTCGCGGGTGCCGTAGAACGTCCACCACTCCTCGGCCGTCTCTCCCCACGGAACGACGCCGTTGTAGGCATTCACTGTGTTACGCAGCGGGTCTGTCGAGTAGTCGCCACGCGTGGAGATGGCGCTGGAGGTCTCAGAGCCGTAGATGGGCCGCGTCGGATGCTCCTTGTGGAATTGGTCGGGAAAACCCAGATTGTAATTGAAGCCGATGATATCGAACGCGTCGGACACGCCCTGCTCGTTATTACCGTTGACCGCAGCCGAGGCTACGCGCGTGGGATCGAGCTCGTGGCAGCGCCGCACCATGGTTGCGCCGATCTTTGCGCCCTGTTCGGCCATCTGGTTCTGCAGTTGATCCTCTTCGTTGCCGATGGACCACAGAACGATGGAAGGCGAGTTTCGATAGCGCTTGACCATGGCCTCAAGCTGCGCCATGCCTTCAGGGTTCGAGCTCATTTGGCGCGTCTCGCACATCATCATTACGCCCAAACGGTCGCAGCCCTCGACCCACTCCGGCGTGGGCATGTTATGCGAAGTGCGCACCGCGTTGCAGCCCATCTCCTTGAGCACGGCGAGGCGAAACACTTGCAGCCGGTCAGGCAAGGCAGCGCCCACGCCCGCGTGGTCTTGGTGATTGCATGTGCCCTGGATTTTGGTGGATTTGCCGTTGAGGAAGAATCCCTTTTGGGCGTCGAAGAGCGCGGTGCGCACGCCAAAGCTGACGCGCTCGGCGTCGCGGGGCTTGCCGTTGGTTTCCACGGTCACTGTGGCCGAGTAGAGATTGGGCGCATCCACTGACCAGAGCGCCGGATTGGCCAGCGTGGCGCTCGCCTCGAAGCTCGCGCTACCATCGACGGCAATCGACTGCGGCGCGGCTTCGGCGGTAGCAACAGTTTTGCCCGCGGCGTCCTGAATTTGCCACCTGACCTTTGCGTCCTCCGCTTGCTTGCCGGCGTTTTCAACCACGGTTCCGAGGGTCAGCGGTGCGGAGTCACCGCTGACGGCCGCGCGCACATAGGTTTCCCACTTGCACAGGTGCAGCGCATCGGTCTTGGTGAGCCACACATGCCGGTAAATCCCCGCGCCCTCGTAGAACCATCCGTCACCGAAGCTCGCATCCACGCGCGCAACAATATAATTCTTCGCTCCATAACTCAAGAAGTCAGTAATGTCGAAGCGAAACGGAGCATAGCCGTTGTCGTTGCGGCCAATGAAGCACCCGTTGACAAAAATCAGCACGTCGCGAAAAGCGCCGTCAAATTCAACTGCGATGCGTTTGCCCAGGTCGCCGGCGGGAATCTCAAACGTGCGCCGGTACCAGCCCACACTGGTCTCAGGGTAGCGGCGGCCCAGGGGCTTGTAGCCGTGCGACATCTGCTCGTCGTCGTGCACAAAGGGCAGCTCGACGGCCCAATCGTGCGGCAAGTTCAGCTTGCGCCACTTGGAGTCGTCAAAACCGGCCTTGGCAAAGGCAAAATCGCCGGTCTTGGCGAAGTCACCCTGCCCGTAGCCAAACCGCAAGTCGCGCGACGGGTCGGTGCCGTGGCCAAACTGAAACTTCCAGCCGAAATCGAAAAGCAATTGCTCGCGTGGCGCAACCGCAGCTAGGGCCTCAGCCGAAGCTGCCTGCGGAGAACCGGCCAGAAGAGCGGCCGTGCGCGCCCACGCAGAGCGAGCCAACAAGGATGATGCTGAAAGCGCCGCTCCGGAACAGAGCAGATTGCGACGAGAGATGCGAGCCATGAGATTTCCTTTTTAGAAATGAATCTCGCCGTTCACTGCAACTTATTTCTGAGCGGCAATCAACCCCGAACTATAAACCAGTCAGCGCTGTTAAGTAAACGATTTCAGGGCTATTGAAATCGTCCTTGTCCTACGCCTCGAAACGCTCCTTCGCACCCTCGGCTCGACACGCCAACTGTGTTAGATTCAAGAAGACAGACCACCCCCAGGAGAGATGGCCGAGTGGTTTAAGGCGCACGCTTGGAAAGCGTGTGTACTTTAACGAGTACCGTGGGTTCGAATCCCACTCTCTCCGCCATATATTTCCATAACTCGATTGAATCAAGATACAAGTCACAGATAATAGACGAGTTGTACAAGTTTGCTCTTGTCGCTTTCGTCAGCTTCATCGCTTCAATTCCCATTTTGCCTTTGATTTGCGCGAACAAAACGGTGGGCCTGCGGTTCGTTACTGAGACCGCGCCGCGTATTCAACGTGCCGGCGGCCCGCCACTGGAACTGGAGCCTGGCCCTACGCAATTCCGGCGGATCGCCTGGATGGACAATCCGCCGGAAGGGTTATCGTTGCAAACTACCAACGCCGCGTGTGGTTAGAACGCGTAGATCAGCGATATCTGAAGCTTCCGCGGTCCGGAGAGTGTACCGGTAACATCACCCCAGTTGGTCGGGTTGCCTCCGATGTAAGTCTCGGGCGGTGCATAGCTGGCAATGTTAAATGCATTGAATGAGTCGATGCGAGCCTTGAGAGTCTCTTCCTTGTAGGTCTTGAAAGCTTTGGAAAGAGACAAGTCATAGTTCTGGTATCCAGGGCCACGCTCGGTGCCGACGGTTGTGGTTCCAAAGTCCTGACTGGGCCGGCCATAAGCGCAATCGGGATTATTTGTCGGCGCCGTACCGCGGCTAGCGCAAGGCTGTGCCGTTGGATCGGTACCAAACCAATTGAATTCGCCAGCGGCGTTGCGGCCGCGTCCTACGATCTTCATTTTGCCGTAGTGATTTGCGAATCCAAAGTAGTCCTGAGATCCGTAGGTGCCTTGCGAACAGTTGTTGTTGCACTGGTTTCCGCTTTGATGAATCGTCAGCGGATAGCCGGAATTGAGCAGGGCATTCATGGATATCTGCCATCCACCGAATACTTCATCGGTCACGGTGTTCCAGCTTGCGCCAAATTGTCTTCCACGGCCGAACGGAAGTTGATAGACACCGGTTGCAGAGACAACTTGCCGCGCGTCGAAGGAAGACGGGCCGTAGTCGCCTCTGGGGTTATTCACATTCTGCCAGTAGGAATCGGTGTCGCCGGTGCCGCTGACGCCGAAGTATCCGACGTTATTGGTCATCGACTTACCGTAAGTGTAGTTGACCAGGAACTCCAGACCTTTGGACTGGTGGCGCTGCAATGAGACCTGGAGAGAGTTGTAGTTTGAAAGGGCTCGCGATGCCGTGTATTTGACAATGCCGGTGCCGGGATTGTCAGTGCCGTTATAGTCAGTCGCGGTGCCGACGAGGGCGTAGAAAGGTTCAATGGTCTGATAGCAGGCGTCCTGTGCCGCTCCTGCATTCATATTCTGGCAGGTATCGTCTGTCGTGTACTGATTCAACCACATGGGAACTGCCAAATGCTGGCCGGTTTGGCCCACATAGCCCGCCTGCACAGAGGTGTGATTGTCGATTTGATATTGCAGGTTGAGGCTGAACTGCTGGATCACAGCGGGACGCATTGCCGGATCCCAGGCATAGTACTGTGATCCAAGGCCGGAAGAGGTAGTGGCATTGCCCACCAGGCCAGTCGCCAGAGAATAAGTTCCCAAAGAAGTGGGTCCAGGACCGCCGGCGTTCTTTGTAACTGCCGGCTGGAACTGCACGTTTTGGGTCATGCGCAGGGACGAGCCCGTGGATTCCAACTCGTCGGTGCTTCCGTACCCGCCGCGAACCACGAACTTCGGTGTGGCCTTGTAGGCGAAGCCAAAGCGCGGCATGAAGCCGAGGTAGTAGGGGTTGATCAGAGCGGCGCTATTGGTTTTGTTCGTGATTGGGTTAGGTTGTCCGGCGAACAAGAGCATCGAATTGACCGGGGTGCCGAACGGCTGTCCTATGGCGTAAGGGGTATTGACGTTGACCATTTTGTTGTGGACTTCATAATTGGGCTGTTCGTAGGAATAGCGCAGGCCGAGATTTACGGTCAGATTCGGCAAAATCTTCCAGTCATCCTGGACAAAAACAGCATCGCGCCACTGCCGCTGTCCGAACAGGCCGTGAAGGTCGGAGATTTGGGCATTGGACGCTGTATCCAAAACAAAATCGGCGTATCCGTAGCCTTCGTTGTTGTTCCCGTAGTTGTTCCAGTTCGCGGTCGGGTTGCCGTTGTAGATGAATTGCCCCAGCAAACCGCCGGTATCACTGGTGCTGACGTAGTCCTGCTGATAGCGCAGGAATTCAAAACCAACCTTGGTGATGTGCCTTCCGTGTTCCCAGTTTAGAGTGTCGTTGTAATCGAAGTTGTTATCGACCGCCTGGCCCTGAATGGCAGGCTCGGAGCCGAAGTTTTGCATATCCCAGCCTTCGCCGCTGCTTACGTTGATATAGGCAAACCCTGACTGACTCTGCGTCCAGCCCTGCGACAAGCCGATACCGGCCGTGGCCTCGCCATTATTCCCGAAGAGGCCGGAGAGATCCACGGGGACACTTGCATTCAGCTTGATGCGGGTAATTCCGACGCGAGCGTTGTTCACGATCGAGGAAGAAAAAATGTGGGTCCATGCGACTACGCCGTTCAGGAATGGGTAATCGTCAGCATATGGAATCACCGCTGGGACAGGAACCTGGGTTGGCTGGTCCCATGCGTCGCCGTAACTGAATTTACCCATCAACGAATCTCGGTTGTTGAGGGTGTAGTCCAGCCGAATATCGCCCTGGTCATTGCGCTGGATGGAGGACTGCACGCCCTGATAATTGCCTCCCACCGAGTAACCACCCGGAACCACCGCGTGATTGGGCAGAGGGAATGCCTTTGGATGAGCAGTGAGGAATGTGGCCAGCACATTGTTGGGGTTGATGGGAACGCAATTATTTGGGAACTCGACTTCATTGTTCGTTCCACCGGTGGGGTTAGTGGGAGACACACCCGTATTCCATAGTTGGGTCTGATAGGTGTTGTATAAGGTCGAAAAATCCGCATAGCCGGGGGCGCAGTTTGAAGGTGTGTCGTACTGTCCCACGGTGCCCGATATGCCGCGCATGGCCGAAGTCGGAACACTGGAGGACGAAAGGCCTAAAGTATCCCAACGGAGCCCTTCGTAGTTACCGAAGAAGAAGAGCTTGTTCCTGATGATTGGGCCGCCGACAGCCCCACCAAACTGGTTTTGGTTATACCCCTCTCTGGGGGTACCGCTGTATTTGTTTGACCACGTATTGGCGTCGAGCCCGCTGTTTTGGTGAAAGACAAATGCGCTGCCATGGAACTGATTGGTTCCACCCTTGGTGACCATAACCACTTCGCCGCCGTTTACGTTGCCGAATTCGGCGTCGGCATTCCCGGTGATGACGTGAACTTCCTGGATGGAAAAAGTAGAGGGAGTATAGCCGATTGCATTCTGGAGCGTCTCGTTGATATCAATGCCGTCGAGGATGTAGCTGTTCGACTGCTGGCGATTGCCGTTGAAGGAAGGGATCGCATCCATCGGCCCCTCTTCGTGCGTGGTAAAGGCATCGCGGCCGGTGCCCAGCTGTCCGCCCATTGCAGAGGCAGAGGGATTGATGGCGCCGGGCACAAACAGGGTTGCTTCCTGAATGTTGAGCCCATCAATGGGCATGTTCTCAAGCTCGTTTGCGCCGATGGATGTGCTGACTGTGGAGTTCTCAGTGTTCAGAAGCAGCGCCTGATCGGATACAACGCTGACTGTGGTGGATGCTCTTCCCACCTGCAGCTTGGCATCGGCCGTTACAATCTGATCGATTTGCACAATGAAAGGCCCTACCGTGGCGGTTTCAAAGCCAGGCGCTGTCACGCTTACGGTGTAATTGCCGAGCACCAGAAACCCGACGCTATACAAGCCGCTTTTATCGGTGACGGTATGCGTGGCAACTCCGGTGCCTTGATTGGTGACATCCACCTTTGCTCCAGCAACCACCGCGCCGCTAGGATCGGTCACCGTGCCACGCACAGATCCGGTGATGGTCTGGGCTACGGCTGCCGCTCCGCTTAGGAACAGGACGGTACACAAGATTGCTACCAAACTCTTCTTCATTCTGTCTTTCCTCGCCTTTGATTTCGTTACGAAGCTTCGGGCCTTCCGAAATTTAAAGGAACGATAGCTGACAACTTTCCCGCTGTCAAGCAAAATTGCTGCAAGATATGAGCAAATTTTCCCATATCATGTAATCGACTGATTATTAATAATTTAAGGGACTTTCCGAAGTGGGAATACGCCTCCCGTGTCTCGGATTTTCCACCAATGGGATTTAGACATTTCCGTGTAAAAATGCCCAAATGGGCGATGGCGGAGGGTATCTTTGAGCCCGATTCTGGTGCGCGTAGCCGCCGGCACTCAGCTCATGTGGTTGGCTGCATTATGGACAAGATCGACTATCGTCTAACGCGAGCACGATTCATACAGCCGAAAAAAATATCTCCGAATCTCTGTAAATTTGCTGTAGACTGTGAAACGACGTTAAGCCAGAGCCTGAATTACTCGTTAGTAAACGGATGCTCCCAAAGGGCGCGCAGTGATTTCCGTGATTGAATTGATTTCGATAGAGAGGAGGTCCTGACAGAATACACATGAGGAAAACCAACCCCAAGAAGAGCAAGTTAGGACTTCGTGAAATAGCCTCCGCGGCCGGCGTGAGTGTTGCAACGGCATCGAGAGTTCTGAATGGAAACAACCGCGTCGATCCAGCGCTTCAGAAGGTTGTTCTGGACGCGGCGGCGAAGCTTGGCACGGATCTTTCACAGCGCAATAAGACGAAAGCGCTCGCCTTCCTTCTGAGCAATCGCACGGTGATGCACACGTTCCATTACAGAATTCTGCTGGGCGCAGAGGCATATTGCGCCGCACGCGGATGGGACATGGTGTTCCTGTCGTTCAATTATCTGCCGCAGGTTCCGTGGAAAGAGTTGCATTTGCCCAATACGGTGCAGCGTCGGGATGTGGTGAGAGCGCTGATTCTGGCGGGAACGAACTCTCCAAATCTGCTGGAACTACTGAATCATAAAGGCATTACGCACGTGGTGCTTGGGAATAACATCATCGGCGCGCCGCGCGAAGTGAAGAGCGATGTTGTCTATTACGACGATATTCAAGGCGGGCAGGATATGGCTCAATATTTGATTGGCCTGGGCCACCGCCGTATTTGCTTTGTTGGGAATACGCGCCTGCCGTGGTTTGCGCGGTGTTTCGAGGGCTACCGGCGGGTGATGGTTGAAGCCGGCCTCATGCCGCTTTTGAGCAGCATTGACACCGAGGACGACACCGAAAGCGGATATCTTGGAGTTAAGTCTCTGCTAACTCGTAATGAGCCTTTCACGGCTATTATTGCGGGAAGCGATCAAACGGCGCAAGGTGTTTATAAAGGGGCGCGAGACAGCGGGTTGAGCATTCCCGATGACATCAGCGTTACGGGTTGCAGCGAAATTCTTGGCGCATCGCTCTTTCCAAGACTGACGGCCCTGCGGGCGTTTCCCGAGCAAATTGGGAAGCAGATGGCGGAGATGATCCTGAACCGGATCGCCGACCCTACCCTGCCGCCGCAGAGCGTCACAATTCCGACAGAGTTGATCAAGAGAGATTCGTGCAGACAGCTCCCCGCTCCTGAAGACGCGACGCCGGAGCGGGATTCAGCACGCGCAGCGAGTGCATGACAACCACATCCAGGCCGGACAGAGTTGCATCCATCGACATTTTCAGAGGCTTGACGATGCTGGTCATGATTTTTGTGAACCAGCTCGGAGAGATGAGCGGCCTGCCCTGGTGGACGCTCCATATGCCGGCAAACATAAATGGCATGACGTATGTCGACATGGTTTTCCCCTTTTTTTTATTTATCGTTGGCATGTCACTGCCCATGGCAATCGAGCACAGGGTGTCAAAAGGCGACTCCGCGTTGGGATTGTGGGCGCACGTTGCGATGCGGTCCCTGGGACTGATGGTGTTGGGACTGATTCTGGCAAATAGAGACAAAGTCGACTCGCAGTTGACGGGCATCCGCGCAAGTACCTGGACACTGTTAGCGCTGTTGGGCGCTATTCTTTTTTGGATCAGCTTCCCAAAGTCAGTTCCTTACCACAAACTCTTCAGAGTTTTGAAAATTGCCGGGCTGGTTCTGCTGGTGGCCATGTTTGCCATCTTCCGGCGGCTCACCCCTGACGGCCGGGTCGCCTGGATCGATACTTCCTATTGGGAGATTTTGGGAATCATCGGCTGGACTTATCTGAGCGTTTGCATTCTCTATATTCCAACCCGGCGCTGGCGATGGGCGCAGGTGGCATGGTTCATCAGCTTAACTGCGCTGAATATTGTATCCGCGGCGCACTGGATTACTTTCACTTATAAAACTCCGTCGTACATTTGGCCTTTCAAATCGGGCGCCGGCCAATCTATCGTAATGGCGGGCGTGCTGACTTCAATGCTATTTTTGACCGATGCGTTTGCCATCAGCCGCAAGAGAAAGACGATCGTGGCACTTGGCTTCGCGGCCGCGCTGTTTGTTTCCGGCTGGTTATTAACCCCGCTGGGCATTTCGAAAGTGCGTGCAACTCCCACCTGGTGCCTTGTTTGCTCCGGCGCGAGCATCTGCGCCTTTCTCATCTTGTATTGGCTTTGCGATGTGAAAAAGCGTGTAAGTTGGGCGATTGTCGCTAAGCCTGCCGGATCGAATACTCTTCTGACTTATCTGCTTCCTCCGCTGTGCGCTGCCATTTTTGGCCGGGAGGTTCTTGTTGCGAGATGGAATCATGGAGGTCCAGGCGTCCTGCAGGCCGTAGTCTTCACCGGCGGAGTCATCGCGATCTCGGCGATCTTGACAAAGCTGAAGATTCGGCTGCAACTGTAACTCGACTTTCTTTGCGCTTCCCTCCCTTGCTGGCAAATCTCAATGAATGTGCCAGAGTTACAGCTCAACTGCAATTAACGCATACGTTCGCGTTTCCGGCACGGTGAATGTGGCGCTGCGACCATCGCCCCTAAAGTCCAGTGACTGTGCGTTGTTCGAGTCTGGGGCGTAGAGCGTGACCCGAATTGGCTTCTCATTTCGGGGCGGCGACACTCGCACCTGAATATCCGCGATGGATGGAACGTTGGTTGCGTTGTAATTGACGAGGTGGATGAGATAGCGTCGACTCCGAGGCTGGAATGTGTAGTTTGCGCCGAGGAACTCCGGGCCATCGACGGCAAAAGGAAGTGAATCTCCAGCGGCCCAGGACACGGCATCCACGATATCTTTCCAGTTTTTTGGGCGCTTCCAGAAGCGATTTGAGATTGTGAAATACGGCTCGGGCGGCGGCAACGTTCCATCAAATTCGATTGATGGGATATAGGCCACTCTACCCCGGCCACTCTGCTTACGCATTCCCGATGCTGTGACCTTCAACCGGGAATCGACCTTTTCCTGATACTCCGTTCCTGAGAGCTGGCCTTCTACTAACCCGCCCAGGCCCGGCTGCGTGCGCACTCGTCTCCACTCGTCATAGAGTCCCGTTTGCTCGGTAACCACCAAGCCTCCGCCCGCTTCGACATAGCGGCGGATCAGTGATATTTGCTGGTCTGAAAGGCACTCGGTATTGGGGAGGATGAGAACTTTGTAGGTGTCCAGGTTATGGAGTAAATCGTCGAAGACCAATACAAATGGGGTTCGCGATTGAATAAGAGCCTGCTCCGTGAGGACCGCGCTCAATTGCACATGAGCCTGGTGATATGTAAGGGAAGCGTAGGAACGGAATACCGCGACCGGGGCGACATCCTCGCTCCCCAAATATAACTCGCGGTTTTTGCGGTAAAACTCGATGTAGTTGAGAGTTACCGGCTTCAGAGCGTCGAGTCCCACGCAGCCAATGGTCTGATTGAAGGCCAGGGTTTCAGCCAGTGCTACCGGATTGCTTGCAAGATCGCTGGTCAATAGAACATTGTTATAAGCGCGCGCTAGCTTGAAACTGCGAATCTTTGTAACCAGCCGGCCATCGTCGTGAAGAGCGGGCAGGTTGGCTTCTTCGCTCCAAAAGGATTGAGTAAATTTCAAAAGCCTGGAATGGTCGACGCCCGCCATCCAGGTATAGTTTTCGCCGCTCAATCCGCCCGGATTGATCTCAATGGCAACTTCTGGATTGAGGGACCTGGCATATTCCGAGATTTGCCGCAGCGCATCGGCCATCAACTGGCAGCGGAAATCGATCCACTCTTGAAATGCCGGGTCGTAGATGATTTCCATCTTATCCGGCGGGTTGTTTCTATTCCATTGCGGGGGATTGACGAAGGAAATGTTTTCAAAACCAAACCGCTCTCGCAGTTGCGCTGGGGTGTATTTAGTTCTCAAAAATTTCCTGAAGCCGTTTACGCACCAGGGGCAATGGCAGGAATCCGGCTCCGCAACGAGATTGAAGTTATCCAGATGAATAAAGTCGGTTTTCACGTCCACAATTGCATATCGAATGATTTTCTTGAGATAGTCCAGATAGTCCTGGTTGGCAAAACATGGCATGTAACGGAAGGATTGCTGGTAGCCGTAGGTGAGCATGATCGGCCGTCCCACACTATCCCGTTGAATCCAGTGCTCGGCGCGCGGCTCCTCGGCAAAGAAGGTTTCATACATGAGAGAGCCCCATTGGACATAGGTATCCACCTTCATGCCGTAACGGTGCGCGACGGCCACTGCGTCGCGTGTGCGCTCCATTCCCTCTTTTTCAGCGGCCATGCCAAAGCCTTTGTAGAGGCTGGTATGGAAGACCTCGATTCCCTGGCTGTGAAGCTTCTTGATCAGCTCTTCACTCTGTTCGTACCTGCTGATTTCCAGCTGGTCAGTGCGTTGCCCGCCGCGGCGCACGATAAAGATATACGGCTCGTGCGTACCGCCGGCATCGACCATGCCGCCCTTCAGCCAATCGCCCTGTGCGGATGATGAAGGCACCTGGCCTGTTGCAAGCGATGCCCCGAGTGTTTTTAAAGAAGAGGATGCGATCATTGCGCCGATAAAGTCCCTGCGGTTCAGTGTCATTCCCCAATATTCCTTTCGTACCCACTGATCTTATTTTTCTTGAGGTTTGGTCTCCTTTGCATTGTAAGTCTGCCGAGTCTAATAGCAAAACAAACAGTTTGTGTTTAAGTGGAAAAATACATGGTTTGCAACAAAGCGTCCCCCCGGCCACCAGCATCTCCTGCCCTGACAGCGGCAGCGGGAACAGTCTTCCCGCACCAAACGGCGTAGAATCGCTGTGTATCTCAGCATGAGATCGGTAAAGTGGGGTGGAGAAATGCCCGAGTCCATTGATTGGCCGCGCAAAACACAGCCTGCACGGCCCCATCGCCGCGCCTTCCTTATTTTTTTAGCCATCATCGCCGCAATCCTCTTCTCCAGCCGGACCGCGCTTTCCTACTGGGTTGATCTGCTGTGGTTCCAGTCTCTCGGCTACGGCAGCGTTTTCTTCAAGACCTGGGGACTCGAGTGGGGCATCTTCACAGCTTTTGCGGCCACAACATTTCTCATTGTTTATGGGGCGTTCACCGGTCTCAAGCGCGCCCACGCCGCCGATCTGCCGGGCGAGCACACCATCTACGTCGCGGGTAACGCGGTCAACTTGCCGGTAGGTCCGATACTGCGTGTTGCCTCCATTCTCGGTTCCATCGTGGTCGCACTCGCCACCGGCGCCGCAATGGAGGCCGAGTGGCCCACGCTGGCGCTTTTCTGGTATGCCCCACACGGCTCCGGCGGCGTAACCGATCCCATTTTCGGCCTGCCGCTCAATTTCTTTTTGTTTACGCTTCCGGCCTGGCATCTGATCGCCGGCTGGCTTTTTACCTTGGCCATACTCGTCTGCATCCTGGCTGCCGCTTTCCTCGTCATCACCGGGGGTTCACGCGCTTTCGGAGGAGGTTTTAGCCGCGCCATCCAGCTCCCCTTGCGCGGGCTTTCGCTCGCGGTCGGATTCCTCTTGCTCGTGGTTGCCCTGCGCGTCTATCTCGGCCGGTTCGACTTATTGCTGGAGCACCACACCATCTTTGAGGGAGTTACTTACACCGACGACCACGTCATGCTGACAGGCCAGCTTTTCGTCTGCGCGGCTCTCGTTCTAGGGGCCTTGATCGCCCTGGTTGGAGGCGCACTGCAACCGCGCGCCCGCTGGCTCGCCGCTTCGATTCTTCCAGCTGCGGTCTGCTATGTCGTGGTAGGCGTGGTGGGCTGGTATGTGAGCAGCTTCATTGTCAAGCCCAACGAACTGGTTCGCGAACAGCCTTATATTGTGCACAACATCGAGATGACACGCCAGGCGTATGGCCTGGACCGCTTCTCCCGGTTCGAGTTTCCCGCCGAAACAACTGTGGGCGCCACCGACCCTGCCAATAACCAGGCCACTCTTCAAAACATCCGCCTCTGGGACGTGCAGGCGCTCAAGGACACACTTCGTCAGATCCAGGAGATTCGCACCTATTACGACTTTCCCGGCATCGACATCGATCGCTATCAAATCGATGGCGCCTTGCGCGAGGTGATGCTCTCCGCGCGCGAGCTCAATGTGGACAAGCTGCCCGAGAGCAGCCGTAACTGGATCAACGACAAGCTCATCTACACCCACGGCTACGGCATCACCATGAACCCGGTGAATGGGTTCACGGCCGAAGGCCTGCCCACGCTGATGCTCAGCAACATGCCCGTCCAGAGCACCGTCCCCGGACTCAAGGTAACTCGACCGGAAATCTACTTTGGCGAGATGACCGACACCGACGTCTATGTGAAGACGCGGCAGCAGGAATTCAACTATCCTGAAGGCCAGACGAACAATCTCGCCACCTATGAGGGCAGCGGCGGCATCGAGCTCGGCGGTTTTTTGCGCCGTGTTTTGATCGCGTTCGACCGCGGCGACATTGCCAAGGTGCCCTTTAGCGACGACGTTAACGCCGGCAGCCGGCTGCTGATGCGCCGCAACGTGCGCGAGCGGGTGGCCGCTCTTGCGCCATTCCTTGCTTTCGATCAGGATCCTTACATCGTGGTCGGCGACGATGGCCGCCTCTCCTGGGTGATCGATGCGTTCACTTCATCCGACAGTTATCCTTACTCCGCGCATCACACTCTGGGCAATGAGCCCATCAATTACATGCGCAACAGCGTCAAAGTGGTCGTCGATGCCTACAATGGCGCGACGACCTTCTATGTCTTCGACAGCGAAGACCCAATATTGGCTGCCTATCGCGGCATTTTCCCTTCGTTGTTCAAAGACAAGGCGGAGATGCCCGCGTGGCTGCAAAAGCATGTGCGTTACCCAGAGTTATTGCTGAGTTTGCAGGCTGAAGTCTACGGCCTTTATCACATGACTAATCCTGAAGTCTTCTATAACCGCGAAGACTTATGGACAGTGGCCACGGAAACCGGCACGTCCGAAGGTGGTGAGCAAGCCACTCAGCCGATGCAACCTAACTTTGTGCTGATGAAACTCCCCGGAGAAACCGGCCTGGAGTTTGTTGAGATTCTTCCTTTCACGCCGGCCAACCGCAACAATCTTATCGGCTGGATTGCCGCCCGAAGTGACGGGGCGCATTATGGCACATCCGTTGTCTATGACTTTCCCAAGACCAAGCTTGTTGACGGACCACAACAGATTGAAGCGCGGATCGATCAGAACGCGCAGCTTTCAGGGCAACTCACGCTGTGGAATCAGCAAGGCTCCCACGTGCGCCGCGGCAGTTTGCTTGTGATTCCCTGCGGCAAAGCACTGCTTTACGCGGAGCCCATTTACCTGCAGGCTGAACGCAGCCCAATGCCGGAGCTGCGTCTGGTTGTGCTGGCGCTCCAGGATCGCCTGGCCTACGCACCAACATTCGAGGCTGCGCTCGCCTCGCTCTTTGGAACTGAATCTTCGTCATTGAGCGCAAGCGAAACTCCGCATGCCGCAGCGGAACCAGGAGCGTTACCGCAACCCGCGCAAAGTCTTGACTCTCTCATCGGGCAGGCAGGCAAAGACTTTTCCGATTATCAGCGGCTCACCTCAGAAGGCAAACTGGCGGAAGCCGGGCAGAAGCTTGACGATTTGAAGCATGTACTCGACAAGCTCAGTGCGCATCCGAAATAATGTCGCCCTGGCTCTCGCGCGCCTTTACCCAGCCCTCAGCTCTTCGTTGCCCGTGATCGCGTGAACCATCGCCCAGAAGTTTTCAGGCGGCGTGTCTAACTGCACATGATGGGTCGGAGCAAGGATCAACCCGCCGTCATAGCCAACGGTTTCAATCCGCTCCAGCACTTGTGCGCGCACCTGTTCCGGCGTACCGAAGGGTAGCGTGTGCTGTTCGTCAATGGTGCCCCAGAAGCATAGCCGGTCTCCGTATAGCCGCTTCAGTTTGGCGGGGTCCATGCTCGCCGGCTGCACCGGATTCAGTATGTCGAGCCCGATCTCAATCATCTCGGGAAGGATGCGCTCGATGTTTCCGTCGGAGTGGTAGGCCACCTTCACCTGCGGGTTGATGCCCTTCAACGCTGCGATAAACTCAGCCATGCGCGGCTTGAAAAATCGCTGCCAGGTGCGCGGCGAAATAAGCATGCCCTGCTGCGTGCCCACATCGTCCCCGGTCCAGATCATGTCGACGCCCATCTCCACCAACCGTTTGGCCGCGGCAAGATGATAGCGGAACGGGATTTCGAGAATCGCGTCTGCCAGTCCTGGATCTTCACTAAAATCCATTAGCATCTGCTCAAATCCGCGCAGCGCCCACGCAGTTTCGAAGATCGTCGTCACGGTGACGCCAACGATCCAGTATTCGTCCTTGTGCAAAGCGATCAGTCGCTCAGCCTCCTTGTATAACTCCGGCCGGTGCGGATCGGGCGGATGGTAGGAATCGAGCGCATGAGCATCCGCCAGAGGATGGCCGACGATGTCGGTGTAGAATCCGGGCCCATAATTGGTCATGTAGGGGGCGTTTTTCCATCCGACTCCCCATTCGTCGGTGTAACTCTCGCCGCCGCCATAACTCTCGTTGGCGTAATAGGAGTTAGCCCAGCCCACCGAAGTTAGCAGTAAATCCTGGCCCAGCGCGCGTTCCAACTCGTAGGTGTTGCCGCCGCCGTGCGGGTTATGCGCGGATTGACCGGTGAGATGCATATCCGCGCGCAGCCTTAGCGCAAACTCCGGGGTAAAACTGATCTGCATCGGGCAACGATCCGGCTGCTGCCGGTTCAAAGACTTGCTGACTCGATCACGCGCCTTCATTCGGTCTCCCATCCAGCGTGTTTCAAGCTACCAGAACACAATGTTCAGCGCCGCCAGCGTAATCAGCGCGAGTGAGGCCCACAGCCACACATTTTTATAAAACGGGACCGCGTCTTCTTTGGGCAGCTTCGTCGCTCCGTATACGAGGCCTTCCAATTCCGCCACCGGTTTTTGCTTGGTAAACAAACTTACCACGAAGATTACAATCAGAGTGCTCAGGAATGCCCATAGTCCGCGATAAAGATTCTCGGCCATTGGCCTGGCGTCGGGCGAAATAGCCACCCGGGCCAGTTCCGCTGGATTCAACTTGACCCACACAAACAAGCTTACTGAAGTTACGATTCCTGTGAGCAAACCCAGGAAACCGGCCGGTGCCGTGGCCCGCTTCCAGAACATTCCCATCAGGATTGCGCCCAGCAGCGGCGCGATAAAAAAGCTGAACAGCGCCTGCACGTAATCCATGATGCCGTGCGCGTGCATCACCAGGTAGGCCGCGCCGACCGAAACGGCTACGCCGATCACAATCGACCATCGGCCCACCAGCACATAGTGGCTGTCAGAGCCTTTCTTATTGATGAGCGGTTTGTAAATGTCATACGTCCACACAGTTGAGAACGCGCTCACATTGCCGGCCATGCCGCTCATGAAGCCGGCAATCAGCGCGGTAATGCCCAGGCCAAGCAGGCCAGGTCCGCAGTAGCGCACCATCATTAGCGGCAGCGCTTCGTTGTAACTATGTAACTCTGTTCCCTCCGCTCCGCTCAGCACGCTCTGCTGATAACTCGCGGGGAGGGTGGTTTTCGCCTTCATCGCGGCAGCGCAGCCGGCTCTGTCTTCAACTCCTGCTCCGTTCGCTACGCATGATTTCACCACGTCCTCACCCACTAACTGCCTGCGGCTCCCATCGGAGTTTTGCAGCAGCACCAAACCCAGCAGTCCGGGCAGGATCACAATGAACGGAACCGCCATTTTGAAGAATGCGCCGATGACCGGAGCCATCCGCGCGGCCTGCAAATTGCGCGCGGCCAGCGTCCGCTGCACAACCAGAAAGTCCGTCGTCCAGTAGCCGAAACCAATCACGGTCAGTCCAAACACAATTCCGGTCCACTGAATGCCCATGGGATTAGCAGAAAAATGCCCCGTATCGCGCCACAGGTGAAAGTAACTGTCGGAGTGAAGATTCGAAATGATCTTCGCTCTCAGTCCATTGATTCCGCCTGCCTGCACCAGTCCCAGAATCGGCACCAGCAGCGCGCCGCCCCAGATAAGAACAAACTGCAAAACTTCATTGAAGATGGCCGAGCGCAGCCCACCCAGACTCACATAAGCCGCAACGGCAAGCGAAGAAACGAGGATGCTGAAAGTGATGTTCCAACCCAGCACCACCTTCATCACCACCGCCATTGCGAACATGTTGACGCCGCTCATCAGCACCATCTCGGCTGCAAAAGAAAATGCCGAAAGAATGCGCGCATGCTCGCCAAAGCGCAGTTTCAAATAGCCGGGGACCGAATGCGTCTTCGAAACGTAATAGAAGGGCATCATCACCAGTCCCAGGAAAAGCATGGCGGGAATGGCGCCCGACCAGTACCAGTGCGCGGCCAGAAGACCGTACTGATAAGCCGAGCCGGCCCAGCCCATCAGTTCCAGCGATCCCAGGTTTGCGGAAACAAAGCTCAAACCCGCGATCCATGCGGTCATTTCGCGCCCAGCCATAAAAAACTCTTCGCTGGTATTTGACTTGCCCTTCAGATAAAAGCCAATCCAGATCACCATCCCGAAGTAGATGGCAATTACTGCGATGTCCAGCTCCTTCAGATGCGCCAGTGGCGCGGCGATGAAAGACAACAGAGCCATAGAGGGTTTGAAACAACTGGCGGCATTGGAGACCGGCATCAATTCGAACATTGCATCACCTGAAACGGGCAATCTCTTCTGTAAATCTCCTAATACCGACCGTGGGCCTTGGCGCATCCCACTAGCTTGTCGATGTTCTCAGCAGGCGTAGTCGCGGGCAGCGCGCAGCCTGGCCCGAGAATGAATCCGCCGCCCGGCGCAAGCACTTCGATGGCCTCGCGGCAGGCTCGCTCGACGTCATCAACCGATCCTTCATGCAACACTCCGCTGGGATCGATGGGGCCTAGCAGTGTGGTCTTTCCCGCTGTGGCTCGCTTGGCGGCGGCCTTGTCACACTTGTAATCGAATTCGAGTATCCCGGCGCCAGTCTGCACCATGCGGTCGATAATTTTCGTCGTGTTGCCGCAGGTATGGTAGGCCAAGATGAAATCGTCGCTCTGCAATGCGCTCACCACCTTCCGGCCATAAGGAAGGCAGTATTTTTCATACATCCTGGGCGAGATCACGTCGGGAGAGCATTGCGCTTCTCCAATTGAAGTGCCGGGACAGCCCATCTCTTTGAACATGCGGGCGTAGAGAATGAAACAGTCGCTCGCATATTCGAGTAACTCGAAGATTTGCTCGTCGCTCTCACCCGCCGCCATTTCGGTCATCAGGGTTACCGGCCCGGCGATCAGGCAGGCCAGATCGAAAGGCCCCTGGTCGGCTCGGCCCATGACGAAAGCCAGGTCGCCGATCTGGTCGAGCACGTAGCGTGTCGCGTCAAGCACAGCCCGGGCCAAAGGGGAATGCCATGGATCAGGCTTCCTAAGGCTCGAAACCCGGGAAATGCTCTCCAGCAGCGGCTTTTCGATGATCGGCGCGCTTCCGGGCAGGTAAGTTACCTGGCAGCCGCAAGCCTCCGCCAGCGCGGCGGTTCCATTCTCGACCAGGAGCATATCGTGGCCGAAGCGCTTCCATGCAGCCACCTGCGCTTCGCCGAGCAACTGCCCGTCCTGGTAGATCTGCTGCGAAGGTCGATCAACGTCCGCGACGGTCATCATGAAGTTATGCAGGTCCACCGGCACGCGATCATGCGGCGCCTGCCGAATGGTAGCCAGACATCTTTCGAGCGACGTCATTTCTTCCAGCATCTTCCTGCCCCGCTCAATCTACGCTGCTTCAATAGCCTCGCCACTCAGAGTTGCCGCGCCGGCTCGTTTTGAACGGTTTCAATCATGGCCAGAATATTTTCAAGCGGCGTGCCGGCTTGAACGTTATGACACGAGCAGCAAATGAATCCCTCGCGCCCCGCGCCCAGCGTGTCCAGGCAATGACGCACCTCTTTGCGCACATCCTCTGCCGTTCCGCGCGGCAGTGCAAATTGGTTGTCCACGCCTCCGTGAAAAATCACGCGATCACCGAAATCGTGCTTGAGTCCCTCCAACTCCATTCCAGGGCAGGCGTGCTGAATCGGATTGAGCACATCCACGCCGCAGT
Organism: Occallatibacter sp.; assembly: GCA_050013735.1. Lineage (GTDB taxonomy): Bacteria > Acidobacteriota > Terriglobia > Terriglobales > Acidobacteriaceae > Telmatobacter. The sequence continues at coordinate 63,459 of JBEKEQ010000002.1, read as the reverse complement.
CGAGAATTGGCCCCAGCAGCTTACGCGCCGCGCCGTCGGTATGATAGAAAACCTTCAATCCCTGCGCATGAATCAAGTCGCACCAGCGCTTGAGCCGCGGCTGCAAGTGCCGCTTCCAATGCGTAGGCGACATGAGCAGCGAGGTCTGTCCCGCAATGTCGTCGCTGATAAAAACCAGATCCACTGACTCGCCGGCAAGAGCGAAGAATCGCCGCATCATCTCCGTCTGAATTTGCTCCACGCGGTCCAGAATCGCTTCCACCATCTCCGGAGCTTCGACCAAATCCATCAACGATTGTTCCAGTCCACGCAGTTGGCAATAAATCTCAAAAAACGAAACCCACGGCTCAATCACCGCAAATTCCCGCGCTGCCTCGCGCGCTTTGCTTACTGCCAGGTCATAATTGAAGCGCTCGACGCTCGGCCAAAAGGGATAATTGTCCAGCGACTCCGGCGTATCGTAACCCGCCAGCGGCGCGGCGCCGAACTCTGCATAATGGGCCTCGCCGGCCTCGATGTCTTTCAGCGGAACGCCCCACATCGTCCGGCTACCGCCATCCTCTGCCCCGGCCCCCGACTGCGCCCCCGCACGTTCCCCTTCTGCAGTTTCGTAATCCATGAAGACCCAAACAATTTTGTCCAGGCCCAACGCCCGGTACATTGCCAGATCGTCCGCAACTCCGCAATGTTTGCGCAGCAGCGCGCCGATCTCCGGTGTATGCCAAAGATCCACCGGGATCCGATCCACGGGCTGGCGATTCAAGACGGCTAGAATGCGTTCCCGCGGAGTCATAGCGCCACCCTCTCAATTCGAAATGCTTTATACACTTTCTCTCCAATAACTCAATCGACTTATAACTCGCAGCCGTTTATCGCGCGTCTCTCCGCGCGTTCACCAGCGCGCGAATAAACTCCGGCGTGGAGCCGCAGCAACCGCCTAGAAATGACGCGCCAGCCTCGCGCAGCGGGGCAAAGTGGGATGCGAAGAACTCCGCCGACGTGTCGTAATGAATTGCTGTTCCGTCCATCTTCGGCAAGCCCGCATTTGGCTTGATCCAGATGGGCAAATCGCAGGCGGCGTGCAGTCGCTGGCAAATAGTTACTGCCTGCTCAACTCCCACGCCGCAGTTTGCTCCCACCGCGTCAGCACCCGCTTCCACCATCGCAGCAGCCACGGCCTCCGGGGTTGCCCCCATCAAGGTGCGGTCCTTGTTCTTCCCGGAGTCGAAGGCAAACGAAACCACCACCGGCAATCCCGTGCGGCGCGCCGCCTCTACAGCCAGCCGCGCCTCCTCGATGTCGCTCATTGTTTCCACCAGCAATGCGTCCGCGCCCGCCGCAGCCAGAGAGGAGGTCTGCGCGGCAAATGCCGCGCTCACCTGTTCGCTGCCAATCTCACCCGACACAAGCATTTTCCCCGTCGGACCGATCGACGCAAACACCAATGCCTTCCCCGCAGTCTTGCGCGACAAGGCAACCCCGGCGCGATTGATGGCGTCGAGATCGCCCGCATTCGAGTCCGGCATCGCAATGGCGTTGGCGCGAAAAGTGTTGGTGAGAATTACCTGGCTGCCTGCTTCGGCATAAGCCCGTGCGACTGATTCCACACGTTCAGGATGGCTCAGATTCCAAGTGTCCGGGTTGGCGCCGACGGGCAGCCCGCGGGCCTGCAGTTCCGTCCCCCAGGCGCCATCGGTGATCAGCAAACCTCCAGCCAGCCACTCCCGCACACGGCTCATCCCGTTCCCTGCCTTTTTCTTGATTTTCCGGTACCGGGAAGTATACTACCCGCCGCTATGGTTACAACGTGCGCTTGAACAGCGGCGTGGCGATGAGCAATGTGCTCATTCCGAAAACGAACAGAAAGAGCAAATCGAATTTAATGGCTTCGAATCCGCCGTCCTTTAATAAAACGGACTTGAGGCCGTGAATGACGTAGGTAAAAGGATCCACCACCGCCAGGGCGCGGAGCCACGGGGGAAACGAGGCGATGGGATACATGGCGCCGGAAGGATAGAAGAGCAGCGTGTTGAGCACTCCGAACATGGCGCGCGGAACGAGGGGATCGTCGACGCGGACCATGAGTAGAAACATCATGCCATTGAAGGCGATCGAAGTGCACAGGATCAGGCAGAATAGCTCGAGCAATACTTCAGGGTGAAAGATGACTCCCAGGCCGGCCATCAGCGTGCCGATCACCGTAAGACAAATGCCGCTGAGCACGGCCTTCATGGCGCCCGCCATATTCAGCCCGAAAACTAACTCGAACTTTGTAATAGGCGTAACCAGGTAACCCTCATGAACGCCGCGGGCTTTGTCATCGATATATAACATGCCGCCGCCGATCATCACCGATATATACATGGCCAGTGCGATGGTTGCGGGAAGCAAAAACTTCATGTAATTGACGTAGGGATATAACTCGACGACCTCCAAAGCAATTTGACTGGCGAGGCGAGGCTGAATGACGGGAGCAGTGAGCGCACTGATTACCAACTGCATTTCTGACTCGATGCTGCTTGAACTGAAAGGATCGGTGTTATCGACGACGAGGCCGATTTGCGGTGCGTCCTGGGCGTAGACGCGACGGGAGTATTGAGCGGGAATAATGATGGCCCCGTCGATTTTCCCGGTGCGCACATCTTCGCGGGCCTGCACCTCCGAGTCATACTCAATGGTGGTGAAGGTCTTGATGTTGACGGCAATGGCGTCAAGGGCTTCGCGAATCTTGACCGCTTGCGGGCCGTGGTCGTGATCGACAACGGCAACACGCTCGCCGACGATTTTTCCGCCGAAAGCATTGCCCATGATAACCAGCTGCAAGATAGGCATCATCAGCGACATGATCATCAACGTGGGCGAGCGGAAAAACTTGCGCATCTCGCGCTCCACAATGGCGAACATTCGGTTCATGGTTGTGCTCCGGGACGCGGCGGCAACATAAATGGCGGAGGTTTCACCTGCTCGTCGCGCAGCTGACGGCCCGTGTAGTGAACAAACACGTCATCCAGCGTGGTGTTCTGGACGCTGAGAGAAGTTATGGTTTCGTCAAGAGACGCGGCTAACTCGACTAACTGCATGGTGGTGCGCGATCCTGAGGAAGTTAGCACGCGATAAAAGCCCGCGCTTTCGGCTTGCACGCTGGTTACGCCATCCATCCCTTCCAGCCGCGCCTTCCACTGCTCGGCTTCGCGGTCGAAGTGGACCTCAACAACGTTGGCGCCGGGAACGCTTTGCTTCAGCTCGATGGGCGTGCCCAGGGCCACCAGGGTGCCGTGATCGACAATGGCAAGGCGGTCGCAGAGCTTGTCGGCTTCTTCCATGTAGTGGGTGGTGATCAAAATCGTCAGGTGCCTTGTCGTCCGCAGATTGTCCAGCATCTCCCACACCGCGATGCGCGAAACGGGATCGAGGCCGGTTGTGGGCTCGTCAAGAAAAAAGATGTGCGGATTGTGGACCAGGCCCCGGGCAATCTCGACCCGCCGCCGCATCCCACCGGAGAGGGTTTTCACCTGCGCCCCGCGCCACTTCACCAGATCCACCGCCTCCAGCACATCGGCGATGTTCTTTTCGCGCTCTACCCTGGGCACCCCATAGAGCTTGGCGTAGATGCTCAGATTCTCTCCCACCGTCAGATCGGGATCGCTGGTGAGGGCCTGTGGAATCACGCCGATCTCGCGTCGCACGGCGTCCGGCTCCCTGGCCACATCGTGCCCGGCAACCGTCGCCTTCCCGCTGGTGATGGGGACCAGCGTGGTCATCATGCGGATCAAGGTGCTCTTGCCGGCTCCGTTGGGACCCAGCAGTCCGAAAATCTCGCCGTCGGCCACCGAGAAGCTCACGCCCTTTACGGCTTCAAACGTGCCGTACCGCTTAACGATGTTTTCCACTGAGATGGCTACGCGCGGCTGCGCCCCGTTGCTTGTGGCGGCCATTTCGACCGCTGTCTGGACGGTCATTGCTTCACCACCTTGCTCTTGGGAATGTAGACTTCCGCGGTCATTCCAGGCACAAAGCGCTCGCCGGGGTTATCGATGAGCAGTTTAAGCTGGATGGTCTTGATGTCCCGTTTGCGGGCGCTCACGTCGCGCTGCGTGGCAAAGTCAGCCTCGGCTGCCTTGTTGATCACCTTGCCTTGGACCGTTGCACCGCTGGGCATCACTACCCGCAGAGAGTCGCCCAGTTGAACGGCGTCAGCCTGCGTTTCAGGCAGCGGGGCGTAGACCCAGGTCTGGGTCAGGTCCATGATGGTCACAATCGGCGCACCGGCGGCTACCACTTCGCCCTCGCGCGCAACGCGAACATTCACCCTACCGCCCACCGGCGCAAAAATCTGCGAATAGCCCAGCTCCACCTTGGCTTCCTGGGCAAGCGCGCTGGCATTCTCGGCCTCGTCGCGGGTGGAGTCCACGGTGCGCGCAGCCACGGCGGTTAGGAGTTGGTGGGCCCGGGCCTGGCGCAAAGATGCCTCTGCGGCCACCACATTGTCTTTGGCGGTATCGACTGCAGCCTTGGCGGCCTGCAAACTGGTGGCTGCGTCATCCTTGGCCTGGGCACTCATGATCCCCTGTTGCGCCAGCGCCACCGTGCGGCTGGTATCGGCCTGCTGGTGTTCGTACTGCGCCTGCGCCTGGGCCAGCGAAGCCTGCGCGGCCTTGACCAGCGCCTCGGCGTTCACGGTTGCGCTGCCGGTTTCTCCCCTGGTCTGGCGCTCGGTCTCCACCATCTCGCCCAGCTTCCACTTCTGGCTAGAGGCTGTGGCCTCGGCGGCCTGGCGAGCTGCCTGCAGGTCGTTGCTTTCAATTACGGCGATGAGCTCGCCGGCCTTCACGTCCTGGCCTTCGTCCACCGTCAACGTCTGCAGCCGACCCGGAATCTTGGCGCTCACCAGCACTTCGTTCGCGTCCACGGTCCCGATCAGTTGCAGGTCGCCCCTGGGCCTGACGGTAACGAAATACCAGATCAGCGACCCCACGGTCAGTAGGCCCAAAATCAGAAATACTTTATTTCGCGCGTTCACATTCGCCTCACTTCATTCATTTTCAATACGTCAATTGCCGGCATCGGTGCTTCGTCAAGAACCCGAGCGGCCACCTGCGCCCCATGTTCCCGGTCGATAAAAATTGCCATGCCCAGGTACTCGATGGCCGCCTTTCGCCGTAGCCTCAGCGAATCGGGCGCAAGCGGATCGAACCCTTGCGTCATTTGGGTCATGGGCGCGGAAAGAAAGTAGAAAACATTGGCGCCCAGCCCCGCATAGATCAACTGCATCCACTCAGCCGGGATCAGCTCGCCTGAAGCGATGCCCTCTTCCACCACCGTCCGAACCCTGATCCACAGCGGCCTGAAGAGTTTCTCCACCAGCGGTTCCACCGCGTTGGCCTCGCCCCGATGAAGCCGGATCATCTCCTGCTGCATGAGCGTCTGAAACTGGCGGTTGAGGTGAATCCGATCGAAGTGGTTCAACACCAGCCGTAGGAATCGCTCTCCAGCCGAAGCATCGGAGTCCATTACCGCCATGCTCGTGGCGCGTACCCCTTCGGCCATTGCCTCGATGGCGGCTGAATAGAGTTCTTCCTTGCTGCGGAAGTAGTAATAAAGCAGCGCCTTGTTTACCCCGGCCGCCTCGGCAATTTGCTCGGTGCGCGCACCCGCCAGGCCGTTTTCGCTGAATTGGCGGATGGCAGAGGAAAGAATTCGGGCGCGCGTCTGATCGGCGCGCTCGGCCTGGGTTCGGATTGGGAGAGTTGCGGTCATTTTAACTAACTAGTTAGTAAAGTAGCACCGCCCGAAGACTTTCGCAAGCGATCGAGATAGAAGAACCTCAAATATTCATGCCTTAATTCATGAGTTCACTACCTGGGAGCAGGCGTGGCTGACGCAAGCCTCGACTGCAAACCGCGTCCCCCGCCGGAACCCCGATCAGTTCACGCAAAGAAGCTGATCTGCCGGCTGTCCTTCCGCTCCGCAGGAGCAGCGCCGGATTCGGCCTCTGTCTCCTCTGCTGTATCCTCGAATTCCTCGTCGGTCCCGTCTTCCGATCCCCCGGCCGATTTCCCGCCGCTGGGCGAATAGGTTTCGTCTCCGGTCCTAGCTGAGTTCTCTACCCGCGCCATGGGCAGCGGCTCAAGCTCCGGCTCGGAGCGGGCCAGCGGCAACGGCGACAAGTTGCTAATCGGAGTGATCCCCATGACGTCTCCCGACTTTCGAGCTTCCCACGCTGACTCTATCGACCGGTTTGCGCCGAACTTGAATCGCACCCGCCATCTTGTCCGAAATCGAGACAGCGCTGAGCCATTTTGCAATTTCGTGCATGCGGCTGCGCTTTAAAAGAGAAGACGAATTACCTGCGCATTGCCAGCGCTGCCGGCGTCACCAGCGAAGGTTTCGCCGGGTTCCGGGCTTCGGTCCGATTCAGCATTGCCATTCCCTGGGCCAGGTTCATCCCGGCGGGCACCGGCGCAAACCCTCCCCTCACTTCGCTGGTTTCCTTTGCAAAGTTCTTCACCAGCAAGGCGCGGCCGCACATGTGGACCTCAAGCCGTTCCGTCTTCCAGTCCGTCGCGCTCACCTGGGCACGCTGCAACTGGAACCATCCGCCTTTGTAAAGCCGGCCCAGGATTCCGTAGCCGAAATCCAGATTGTCTTCCACGTGCCCGTCCAACCGGGCCAGCCGCTTATAGCGTGCGTCCACCCACAGCGTCCCGCTCATGGCGTGGAAGATGCGGGCTTCAATGGAGTGCGGCGGATAATCCGGATTGGGCCGGAAGCTGAGACGGTGGCAGCCGTTCTCATCGCCGTCGTACTTGTAGAGAAAGGCATCCGGAAGCAAAGCAAGAATGCGGCCGATCCTGTTTTCGTCCTCTTCATAGTCGCGCCGAAGTTTTGCCTGCTCGTCGGGCGAGGTCAAAAGCCTCTCCAGCCGGGCCTGTTCCTGTGCTTCCGCATCCGCGCTGAGGGGGCGCCCGTTGCTCAGTGAGAGCCGCGCAATGGGCCCGTCGGCGGTTTCGATCTGATCTTCCAGCCGGGTGTCCCTTGAGGTGTGGCGCTCGATCCAGTAACGCCAATATCCATGGGCGTGATGGTCGCTCAGCTCGTTGTAAACCACCTCGCGCACCAACCGCCCCGCCGGAATGGGCTGTTCCGACTCGAGGGCAAGGGCGCAAGCGCCGCCTTGAATGAGGGCCAGTACCGAAACCACCACGTTCAGCATGCGCATCCCGTCGACCTCCCGACTTCAGCGGAACCAGAGTGGCTGCATCCCGAAACCGCAGCATTCAAGTCGACGCCACAAGCAGGAAGCGGCGACCTTCCATGACCCAAATCGGACACAGCTGCTCTGGTTTCGCTCTAGGGTACAGGCAGAGTATGAGGGTACAGGGATGAAGGATGTGCAATTCTCCCGTGAAAAGCCGGAGAAAATAGACGAAAACCCGAACCATTTTCGCCAACACTCTCATCGCGCTGTCAATGGCGCCCGATGCCCCCTGCCGGCTCTGATGCAGCCTTGGTAAACTGGGGCCATGTTAGACGAGCTTGAGTTCCGCAAACTGGTCGAAATTGCTCTTGATTCTCTAGAGCAGCATCTCATTTTGCTTGAAGAGGACGACGAGGCCGGATTCGAGGTGGAGGAACAAGCTGGCGCGTTGAACGTGATCTTCGCAGAGCCGCCGGGCAAATTCGTTATTACCCCCAACAGCCCGGTGAGGCAAATCTGGATTTCGGCTCTTTCCACCAGCTTCAAGCTTGACTGGGACGATGCAGTTTCAGCTTTCGTTTTGCCGCGAACCGGCGAGCATCTGTTGGCGCTGGTCGATCGCCTCATTGCGGAACAGCTGAAGGGCTAGCGGCTTCGACGCTCAAGGCGAGCCTGCGAAAGAGCCCTATTTCTTCTCGAATTCGTACGAACAAGGCCGTCCTTCGACCCGCGTCCCAGTTCCGGTCAGCTCCTGAAACTGCGCCTTGATGTGGTAGCCATATTCCGTACCTTTTTGTGTGTCGCGGCCAGGAACGTATTCCTTCGATCCGGTCTTGCCTGTGGCATACAACCTGGCCGTGCCATCGTCGGCGATCTTGCCTTCGACCAGCAGGTAGCCGGGCTCGCCCTCGGTGCCATGTAGTCCGCTGAAGTTGCCGTCCTTGACCTCGCCGACGAACCGGTACGAGAAGCCCAGTGCGTCTCTGAAAGCGTCGCAGGAGACGGTGGTGATCCATTTGCCGTCGAAGCGCTCCCCACTCGCCAGGGAGAGCCCCGGAGAAAGCAGTAGTGTGATGGCCATCAACATCCTGAGCGTTTTCCCCATGATTTCGCGCCCCCTCGTTCACACATACTAGCGCGACCTCGATAAGAGGCGGTAGACAAAATTCAGGACGTTGGGAGGGCCTTCTGAAGACACGTCAAGCTCACTGCTGGCCCCCGCTTGTGCGGGGCCAGGCATGGGAACTCCGGTTGTAAATGTGTGGATTGACAGGTCCGGCGGGAATGCCGGACCTGTCAATCCGGAGGCTTATTGAAGGGAATAAACCGTCTTCAGCACTTTTTCCGCAACCGACTTGGGCAGCGGCGCGTAAGAGAGAGAGGAAACCTCGCTCTCGCCTGAGTTCACGATCCAGCTGAGCAGGTCCTTGATCACTTTGCCTTTTGCCGGATCCGCAGACTTGAGCGGAACCAGCATCCAGGTGAAGCTTGAGATGGGATAGGCGTCTTTGCCCGGCGCGTTGGTAATAGAGACGCGGTAGTCGGCCGGAAGCGTCTTGATGCTGGCCGCGGCCGCAGTTACGCCTTCGATTGAAGCTCTCTGCCAGCTCCCTGCCGCGTTCTTTACTTCGCCAAACGTGATGTGGTTTTGCAGGGCGTAGATCAACTCTACATAACCCAGCGCTCCCGGCAACTGCCGAACCAGCCCGGCCACGCCCTCGTTGCCCTTGCCGCCGACTCCCACAGGCCAACTCGGCGATGCGCCCTTGCCGGGTCCATTGGCCCACTCATTGCTCACCTTGCTCAGGTAGTCAGTAAAAATAAATGTGGTGCCGCTGCCGTCGGAGCGATGAACCACGATGATCTTCTGATTGGGAAGGCTCACGCCAGGATTGTCTTTCGCGATCCGCCCGTCATTCCAGGTGGCGATTTTGCCCAGAAAAATGTCGGCCAGCACATCTCCGCTGAGCTTGATGTCGCTGACGCCGGGAATGTTGAAGACTGGCACCACTGCGCCCAGCACCGTGGGAATCATGGTCAGCTTAACCTTCGACGCAGCGATCTGCTCGTCAGTGAGGGGCACGTCTGAGGCCCCAAAATCAACCAACCCCGAAGTGAACTGCTTGATCCCGCCGCCCGAACCGATCGATTGATAGTTGATCTCGACCCCCGGATGCGCCCTGCTGTACTCGCTAAACCATTTCGAATAAATTGGATAGGGGAAAGTTGCACCCGCCCCAGTCAATTTTTGCGCCTGAGCCGTGCTCACGGCCAAAATCGACAACAAAACAGCAACCAAAGACTTTTTCACTGAATTCTCCCTCGCAGTTAACGTAACTGATTCAATTGTCTGCGCGAAATGTTAATGGCGTTTGAATCGGCGACCGTATTCGCGCATTCACGGCCGGGGAAAGCACAGGAATCTCCATATCCCGCTAGTCAAGAACAACGGCTACTACGGATCGACCCGGTCCCGCCACTTCGCGGCAAGCGCCTTGTCAGCCAATGCCTTCATGTAAACCCCGCCAACCACCGAGCGCGCCTGAAACGCCTCTTGCTTGCCATCTTTGGTGTCGTACCAGTCCGTCAATGGAACCCGGCTGGGTCCCTTGTCGATCCATCCGCCAATCGGCGCCAGCAGGGTGCTGAATGCGTCCGGCCCGCCGGGCTGTGCCGCATCCGCGAGCGTAGCCGTCCATATTTCCCAGTCAAGCTTGGTGTAATCGGCACGACTGTCGAGCGGCAAGCCGAACTCATTCAGATGCTTCAGATAGAAGGCCACTTCCATCTGCCGCACGCGGGCCGGAAACAAGTTCAGATTCAGAACTCGATCCCACGCCAGATTGTATTTCTGGCTCCAAGTTCCGGGTTTGTCGAAGGCCAGCTTGTAGTGGTCGCCATCGATGGCCATCGTCTGCCACTGGGCCGCCATTTCCGCGGCGACCTTGGAATATTCCGCGGCCACGTCGGGCTTTCCCACCCCGTTGGCCATTGCTGCATACGCGGCCAACCCCTCAATCGCTTTGATAGAGAGATTGGCGTTGTGGGCCAAGTGCCCGGCGAAGTCGTCGGTGGAAAGCTGATTGGCCGGGTCAAGCCCCTTGTCGCGCAGATACCCGGCCCATTTGCTGAACTGGGGCCAGTAGGCGCGGGCGAACTCCCAGTTGCCCGTTTCGCGCCCCATGGCCGCGGCCATGATGAGCAGATTGCCGCTCTCTTCCACCGGCATCTGGTTCTCATCCGTTGCTTCTCCGCCGCCGTAACGCTGGCCGTTGGCAAGCGGATAGGTGCCCAGGTCGTGGGGGGCAAAGGGCCACTTCCACCGTGGCAGCGCGGCGTACTCCATCACCGGCTTCAACTGCGCCTCAATCAGCGCGGGGTTGAAGAAAAGAAAGAAGGGCGCCGAAGGGTACAGCACATCCACCGTCGAAATGCAGCCATTGGAGAAGTTCTCTTTGGGAAAGAGCATGGGCGTGCCGTCCACATCGGCGGCAAATCCATGGGCGGCCAGCGTCTGCCGAAAGGCCAGGATGGCAAGCCGCGCATAGTCCTTCCCGCCGGTCGCCTCCAGGTCCGCCGCTAACTCCCGGTCGAAGCGCCGTCCCCGCTCATCGAGGCTCGCATATTGGCCTTCCGCAATGGCCAGCATTTGCTGCACGCTCATGCCGTCGCGCTGCCAGTAAGGCCTGAGCTTGCGGCCCAGGTACTCGATTGAATATTCCTCGGTGTAGGCCAGCAGCACGTGGCGGCTGACCGGCACGTTGGAGAGCTTGCCCATGGACAGCGCCGCCGCCAGGTGCGCGGCCCTGTCGCAAGGCGCGAGGGGCATATCCATGTCGTCGTTCGGGGGCAGCGCGCCGGTCGCGGCAAAGCTCTTACGAGCATCGTAGGATAGGGCCAACTGCGCCGCTGCCTGATCGGGAACAGCCAGGTGAAAATAGCCCCAGTCGATGCGCAGATCGTCGCCAGATCGATTCAAGACGCGCTGGTCGCGTGAGCCGGCGTTAAGAACGGTGAGACCCTGCGCGCGCGAACGGCCCCAGGTCACGGCCTCGTCCGCGGTGTTGACTGCGATGACCGGGTCCACGTCGAGCAGAATAGAAAGATCGTGTTCGCCCTCGCCCACGGCCGTAAAGGTAAGGTAAGTAACCGGCCGGGAAAGTGCATCCAGGTCTTTCGGGAAAGCGGGCGTGAAGAAGGTCACGGTGAGCGTCACCTGGCCTGCCTTGAACTGGTAGACGGTATGGGTGGCGGTTACGTCCAGACTCACTTGATCCATTGCGGGAAGATCGCGCGGCGACGCGCCCATAAAGCGCCACGTCTCGCCGTCGATGCGGGCCAGGCCGATGATGGGCTGTCGCGCACCGGTCCAGTGCTTCGTGTCCTGATCGGTCAGCTTGTCGGCCATTGACCAGATGCTGAAATAGGGGTCGTGGGCCACCAGCGGCACGGCCGGGGGCCGCTGCTGCGCCTGGGCCGCGCTCATCACCAGGAGGTAAAGCACAACGGCAAGCGAAGTTATTCTCACAGGCATCCTCCCGGCCATCATACTAACTGACGTGGCTGTGAATGGGCATGATTGAAGAGGATTGAATCGCCGGCTGCAGCTCGAATTCAACCTTGCGCCAAGTGGCTGGCTGCGGTTTCCGCATCCGTTCCATTGGCCTCGTGCGGATTTTGCGGCACCCGAGCCAGGAGCAGCGTAAAGTGGAACGCGGCGCCCGCGCCCAATTCGCTCTCAGCCCAGATGCGTCCCCCATGCGCCTGAACGATGTGTTTCACGATGGCCAGCCCCAGGCCTGTTCCGCCTGACTCACGTGAGCGGGCTTTGTCAATCCGGTAGAAGCGCTCAAAGATTCGCTCCAGGTGCTCGAAGGCAATACCGGGGCCGAAATCCTGAACGATGAACTCCACCTCCGCTTCCAGATCCCGGGCGCCCACCCGAATTTGTTTCCCGGTCTGGCCGTATTTCAGCGCATTCTCGATCAGGTTCCCGAAGACCTGGTTCATGGCGTCGGGGTCCGCCAGGACCAGCGTATCTGGTGCGCCGGCTGACTCAAGCTTCACCTGCGACTCCACCACGATTCCGCCCAGCGACTCGATTGCGTCATGAACCAGTGCCGAGGCGCGAATGGGTTGAAGCGTCAGTTTGTAGTCGGGGCTTTCCACGCTGGCCAGGGCCAGCAGATCCTCGGTCAGGCGGTTCATGCGCGCGGCGTTCTTCAGAATCACTCCCAAAAATTCGCGCGTAGTTTCCGGCTTTGGAACCGGCTCCTCCACCAGCGTCTCAACGTAGCCCTGAATCGAAGTCAAAGGGGTGCGCAGCTCGTGGCTTACGTTGGCAATAAAGTCGCGCCGCGACTTCTCTGCCGCCTCAATTGCAGTTACATCGTGCAGCACCACGAGTGCGCCGCCTCTGGGCAAAGGAGCTGCGTTGATTTCGAAGGTTCGCCCCGGAGTCAGCGAGTTGGCACGGCCAAACCTGACCTCGTGCCGATCAAGCGCTGCCCGCACGCAGGCCAGCACATCCGGATCGCGCACGGAGTGAACCAGCGGGCGACCAGCGTGAATCTGGGTTCCGGCAATCCGCTGCATCACGGTGTTCGACCAGCGCACCAGTCCATCCGGAGTAATGGCGACCACCGCTTCCTGCATGGAATCGAGCATCGCTGCCAGTTCCTGGCGGCGGCTCTCGATCTCGGCAAAGTTCTCTCCCAGCCGCTCGGCGGTCTGGTTCAGGGCCACTTCCATGGCGCTGAATTCATCTCCGCCGGATTCGGCCAACCGGGCCTTCAAATCGCCTTCCGCAACACGCCGGGCAAACGCTGTCACGCGTCCCAGGCGGGCGGTAATCCGGCCCGCAAACCAGGCTGCAATAGGCAGCGCTACGACCAGCGCGATGAGCCCTGACCACAGGGCCTCATGGCCCAGAAGATGCAGGCTCTCGCCCGCCGTGTATTCCACCAGTCGGCGAAAAATCAGCTCCATCACCACCGTTTGGAACACCAGCAGCAAGACAAACAACGCCAGCAGCTTGGTAAAGACTTTGGGGGTCACTTGAATTACTCGCCCTTGGGAATCTCGAACCGGTAACCGGCTCCGCGCACCGTTTTCAGGTAGCGTGGATTCTCCGGATCGACCTCGATTTTCTCACGGATGCGGCGCACATACACGTCTACCGAGCGAGGGGTGACAAAGCGCGCATCGCCCCACACAGCGTCCAACAGGTGGTCGCGGCTGAACACCCGGCCGGGGTGCCGGGCCAGGTAGTCCAGCAGCCGGAATTCGGTTGCCGTGGTGGTGGTTAGCTCGCCCCGCACCCTCAACTGCATGGCGTTGGCGTCGATGACCACTTCTTCAAAGCTGATGATAGAGGGCGTCGTGGGGCGTTCGAAACGCCGCAGCACGGCCTTGACGCGGGCTACCAGCTCGCGGGTGGCAAAGGGCTTTGTAATATAGTCGTCCGCGCCCATCTCCAGGCCCAGAACGCGGTCGTTCTCGCCCGCCCGCGCGGTCAAAAAGATGATGGGAATCGTGGAAAGCGCCGGGTTGGTGCGCAGCCGCCGGCAAACATCGAGCCCATCCCCGCCCGGAACCATGATGTCCAACAGAAACAGCGCCGGTGCCTGCCGCTCGGCGTCGGAAATCACATTGGTGGGCGTATGGTACAGCCGGGCCGAAAATCCCGCGGCTTCAAGATGATGCTGCACCAGCCGCGCGATATCTACGTCGTCTTCCAGAACAAATACAGTTTGGCTCAAACGGTCAGCCCTCGCCCGGCGGCCGTTTCAATTCAATTGCGTAGGCCGCACGGAACTATGAACAGGGTACTTCAAACAGGCAAAGATTATGCAAACGTACGATGAATTTGAGCCTGGATGGGCTCCCGCTATCCGTGCAATGAGTCGAAGCGCAGGATTTTCTTGACTTCGCGCGGCGATTCCTGCAACACTGCGTGGGCACATCAGACAGCCAGCCGGCTTCCCCTTTTCTCGCCTCTCGCGCAGACCCCATTTCCACGGGGCTTGCCTTCCAGTTCATTCGGCTCGCTGCCGTGCGCACTCGCTGCCGCGCCCCTGGGCGCGGAAGCCAAAACCAACCCTATGGAGAAAACATGAAAAAGTACGTTGCGGAGCTTGTGGGCACTTTCACCCTGGTTTTCTTTGGTGTAGGAACGGCTGTGGTTGCCGGCGCCAATGTGGGCATTGTGGGCATCGCATTTGCCTTCGGGCTGGGACTCATCGCTGCAGCTTACGGAATTGGGCCCATCTCCGGCTGCCACATCAACCCCGCCGTCAGCCTGGGCGTTTGGGTGGCCGGGCGGCTCAAAACGGCAGACCTCTTCGGCTATTGGATCGGCCAGTTTGCCGGGGCTATTCTGGCCGCAGGGGCTGTTTACCTTATTGCCAGCGGCGTCAGCGGAGGTTACGACGTAGCCGCCAGCGGCCTCGGCCAGGACGGCTGGGGTCCCGGCTATCAAGGCGGCTACAACGTCGTTTCGGCCATTCTCTTTGAGTTCCTGGCCACGTTGATCTTCGTCATCGTGATCCTTGGCGCTACGCAAAAGAGCGCGCCCACCGGCTTTGCCGGCCTGGCCATCGGCATCGCCCTGGTCGCCATCCACATCACCGGAATCCACATTACCGGCGTCAGCGTAAACCCTGCCCGCAGCCTGGGACCTGCCCTTTTCGTGGGCGGCCAGGCGCTGCAGCAGCTGTGGCTGTTCCTGATCATTCCGAGCCTCGGTGGAGCGGCCGCTGGATTGCTGTTCCGATTCCAAGCCCTCGCCGCCGACTGAAAATCCGCCTGAAAACAACGGGCAAGCACACCCACGTCTTTCACGGCCGCCCCGGCGGCCGTGAACGGGGGACCCATGTTCCCCTCTGTTCATTCAGATCGATGGCGCGGCCGATTCAGTCGCCACCACTCTGTCCGGACCCCAAAGCCCATGATGTAGCCTGAAGGCGCGGAAAACCTTCCGCTGGAGGCTCTTGTGACCTGGATCATCCTGCTGGTCGGCCTGGTGGTCGGCTTGGTTTCCGGCGTTGTCGGTATCGGCGGCGGCGTCTTGTTTGTTCCTGCCCTCATATGGTTGCTGGGCATGAATCAGTACAAGGCCCAGGGCACCTCGCTCGCCGCGCTTCTTGCTCCGGTCGGCATCTTCGCCTTCCTCGAGTACTACCGCAAAGGCAACGCCGACCTGCGCGTCGGGTTGCTGCTCGCCGCAGGATTCATGGTCGGGGGATATTTCGGCGCTGTCGGTGCGCAACACATTCCCGAGCTCTGGCTGCGCCGCATCTTCGCCATTACGCTGGTCGTCATCGGCGGCCGCATGTTCTTCTTCAAGTAGAAGGCCTCACGCCTCGGCAATGAAGCGCAGTCGCACATAGTCGGCCGTCCAATCCCCATCCTCATCGCGAAGCGCCGTCGTGAGCAGCGCGGCCGTCTCCTCGACAACCGCCTCCCGGATCCCCTCTGGCAGGCTCTCAAGCACGCCCCGCCGGAAGGTCTTCAGCCAGCCCGTCATTCCGCTCTCAGCCAGTGGCGTGGGGCGTGGAATCAGCGCCATTTGCCGCACTCGAAATCCATGGCGTTCGAGACGCCTCGTATAGCCTTCCGGGGTGGGATAGTAGTTGACGCCTTCCTCGGCGTCCGCGTGCCCGTGTCGCGCCAGAACAGCCATCAACGCCACGCGAATGGCCGCGATATTGCCGTGCCCGCCCATCTCGGCCACAAACCGGCCCCCCGGCTTGAGCACGCGCCGCACCTCGGCCATCATGGCGTCCTGGTCGCGCACCCAGTGCAGCGCCGCGTTGGAAAAGACCGCATCAAAGGCGGCGTCGGGATAAGGCAGCTGCTCGGCGCTGCCTTCACTCGCTGCAATCCCGTGCAAACGCGCCGCCGCAACCATCTCCGGCGACGCATCCACGCCGGCCACGCTTGCGCCCGCAGCGGCGATGCGCTGGGTCAGTTGCCCATCTCCGCAACCCAAGTCGAGGATGCGCTCGCCCGGCTGCGCGGCCAGCCATTCCAACACTCCGCCGGCGAGGCCATGAACGAATGCGCCGTTCTGCGCGTAGGCCTCAGGGTCCCAGTTCTGCGTCACAAGCTGCCTCCACTGCCAGTGTCGCCAAACCTAGTCCATCGTGCAAAGCTATTGTGTTTTTGTCCTCGATAAGAATTGCTTATATGTAATTCTTTCCGGAATTCTCCGAGTTACGCCCTTAAATCGACTGCACCGGCAGCAGAGTCAAATCGTCTACCAGCCCTACTTCCTTCTGCGCAAACGGCTCTCCATAGCGCACGCCAGCCAGCAGCCCATAGTGCCGCGCTTCGGCAAAGGTGCGCTCGCGAATTTCCTCCTCAGGAACAAACAGCCCTCCACCCGCGGCCTGGTTGGCGTATTGCGAGCGGTAGGCCATCAGCGCAGCGTGGCGTTGTTCGATGAACGGCGTAATGTCCACGATGAAACTCGGCCGCACATCGGCGTACAGGCTCGCGTAGACGATCTTGAACGGACGATGCGGTGAACCATCCAGCTCCGCGCCTTCTTGCGCCGAAGACGCTGCCGGCCGTACCGCAGGTGCTTTGGCCAGCCCTGAGAGGAAGCAGGCGTCATAGCCCAGCGTTGCTACGATGGCGTGGTCTGGGTGCCGCGCCTGCCAGTAAGGAAGAATCACCACCCGCGGCAGCAGTCGCCGCAGGACCCGCGCAATTCCGATCCGGTTTGGGAGCGTATTCTCAATGGCGCCGTCGGGCAAACTCAGCGCTTGCCGCCAGCCCACCCCCAGCAGCCGCGCTGCTTCCGCTGCTTCACTGGCGCGGTCCTGCGCCGTGCCGCGGGTTCCAGCTTCGCCTTGCGTCAGGTCCAGAATGGCGGTCCGCAACCCTCGGCTGGCCATTCGCAGCAGAGTTCCGCCACAGGTCTGTTCCACGTCGTCGCGGTGCGCGGCAATGGCCAGAACATCGGCCTGGTAAGCATCAGGAACAGAGTCGGCGGTCATAGGCAATTGTTCCCGTTGAACGGCTGGGAGTCGGGTTGCTATTGAATCTGCGCAACCCCTGGACTAAATAGGCTGCGGATAAAACCGGAAAAGGTGGTGAAAGCCGCCAAAAGCCCCCAGGGGCTGAAGAAGTTGCGGAAAAGCTCCGAATGAAAGGCGAATTGCCGGAAGAACCGCCCGCAGGGGCTGAAGCCCTCGTTGTTTTTACTGCACTTACGGCACGACTGAAACCCCACCCCAGCGACGAAGACCTGTCGCCGGGGATCCCGGTGAAGTCGTGCCCTGACACTTCTTGCACCTGATGTTGAATTTTTCCGCGGCCTGTGAAGCCCTGGCCTTTTAAGACACCGTTTTCGGCATGCCTAAAGCCATGCCCTTTCAAAAACAGCCTGGATCAAGGACCAAAGTGATGAAACCTCACCACTGCCCACTGTTCACTGCACACTGCACACTGAGCTCAATAGACAGTGTTGTCGGCGTCGGTGGTCGCATCCATGTAAGCAACGTCGGAGGCTACGCCGGTGACGGTGACGTACTGGTTGTCGATTGAGGTGCCGTCTACGGTGGAGTAGATATACACCTGACCACCCTCGGCCGTGTAAATCTTGTGCAGCCCTTCCACCCCGGCAATACCCGTTGCGTCACCCAGGTAGGGCTCAAGCAAGGTCACCGTATTGTTGGTGCTGTTCACCATGGTCAGGCAGCCGTCCGGTTGTCCCGTCGCCGCGCGAACTCCGTTGGTGCACTTGGTCATGCCGATCCACAGCGTGTTGTCGTCAGCCAGCAACATGCGGCTCGGTGCGCCCGCGGCTCCATCGCTGATAGACGCCGGATTGGGCGCCGCAGTTGTAGAGGGAACAACCGCGCCAGCGGAAAGATTCACCACCGTCAAATTGCCGGTAAACAGCGTCTGGTTTTGCAGTTGCACTGGCTGTTGTCCCACAACATAGAGCGTGGAACTGGAGACCAGCGCATTGCTCGACCCTCCAGGCACGGGGATGGTGCAGCCGGTCAGGTTGCCGGCACTTGCGCAATTCGCGTTGATCGCAGCTTGAGTGGGCAGCGTTCCCGACGCCTGGCCGGGCGGGAAAATCATGGGCGCGACGGGCAGTGAGGTCACCGAAGCGCCGGCCAATGGCGTTGTTGAGGGATTAGAGGCCGTGGTCCCCCCGCACTCTGGCCCGCAATTGAGAATGTAAGCGGTTCCTCCGTCGGTGGAAAAGACAGCCTTGACCGGCCGGTTGAAACTTAAGGGATTCCCAGTGGTTGGATCCTGCACCTGGAACAGGCACCACAGCGGCGCGGTTTGCGGCTCGCAGTCATATGCCGCCGCGGGCCAGGTGCTGGGGCCGCCGGAGTAGGCGATGGTCTCCCCAGCCGTCAGTTGCCGCGGGTAGTAAACGTAATTCGAATTCTGAACAAACGCCAGGGCCAATGTGCCGCCAGGGTTCACGCTCACCCGGTAAACGCCGGGCAGGCTGAACCCAAAAGCCCCGCCGCTGGTGGCGTTGATGGCGGTGAACAGGTGCTGCTGCTGATTAGCGGCGAAGACGAACGTCTGGCTACGATTTGCAAATACGCTGGAAGAAAAGCCGCTCAAGCCGCCGATGTTGGCGCCGGAGCTCTCTGCGGCATAGTTGATCGGAACGAAGCTGCCGTCCGCGGAGCCATACACAAATCCCACTTGCTCTTCCGGCATGTTCTGGATGGAGACGGGCAGCCCGCCCGTATAACCGGCGATGGAAAACTGTGCGACTTTGTCGTTGTAGCTGGAGCGGATGTCGTAATAGGCATCGACAATCAGGAGCGAGCCCCTGGTAAGCGGGTTGGGGTTCTGAACCGAGATCAGCACTCGGTTGGTCAATCCGCTGGGCGGCAGCTTGCGACCCGCAAAATACGTAGTGCTCCCGCAACCTGAAAATGCTCCCGCGACAATCAACGCTGCGGCGGCGCTCATCCAAAGACTTCTCTGCTTCTTCAAAATCCCCTACCTCGACGAAAGCCGCGCAGCATTCCGCAGCGCGAACGTATGGATGGCCGTTGCCGGTTCAACGGCCTGAAGCGGAACAAACCCCGGCCCGGAACCGTTTTCTGCAAAGCTTATGACTACCGAAGTATAACAAAGCGGCCCGGCCCTCTGGCGCGTACCGGCGCAGTGCCTTAGCATGACAAGAGAATGCCGCAATTCGCCGACATCTTTGCAAGCCGCCCCATTCTCGCCGACGGCGCCATGGGCACCGTGCTTTACGCCCGCGGCGTCTTTATCCACCGCTGTTACGACGAGCTCAACCTCTCCGACCCCAGCCTCATCCTGTCTATCCACGAAGAGTACCTCCAGGCCGGGGCTGAGATTCTTGAAACCAACACCTTTGGCGCCAACCGCTTCCGCCTCGCCCGTCATGGTTTGGGTGGCAAAGTGGCTGAAATCAACGCAGCAGGTGTGCGCCTGGCCCGCCAGGCCGTCAAGCATCTCAAAGACAAGCAGGCCGGCGAAGCCTGGGTAGGCGGATCGGTAGGCCCCCTTGGCGTGCGCCTCGAGCCGTTGGGAAAAACCGGCCTGGAAGAAGCCCGCGCCGCCTTTGCCGAGCAGATTCACGCCTTGGCCGATGCGGGCGTCGACCTGCTCATTATCGAAACCATGCCCGCGCTGAACGAAGCGCGCGTTGCCCTTGAAGCCGCCCACGAGACCGCTCCCGACCTGCCCGTGCTGGTGATGGTCACCGTGGACGACGACAGCACCTGCCTCGACGGCTCCACGCCCGCGCAGGCTGCTGCGCTGCTCACCGAGTGGGGCGCCGGGGCCATTGGCGTCAACTGCTCCACCGGCCCGGCCACCGTGCTCACCGCCATCGAAGCCATGCGCCCGGCCACCACGCTGCCATTGGCCGCCATGCCCAACGCCGGCATGCCTCGCGCCGTGGAGGGACGCAACATCTATCTCTGCTCGCCGGAGTACATGGCCAGCTTTGCCCGCAAAGCCATTGCCGCCGGAGCTCAGATTGTGGGCGGCTGCTGCGGCACCACCCCAAACCACATCCGCGCCATGCGCTCGGCCATGCGCGCGCTGGTTGCGCAGGCCCGCGTCGAAGTCTCCGGCGAAGCGCCAGCGCTGAACACGGAAACTCCGCCCGCGCCGCTGGGTCAGCGTTCGCGAATCGGCGCTCTCGTCGAAGAAGGCAAGTTCATCACCTTGGTCGAGATTGTTCCGCCAAAAGGCATCGACTGCGCCAAGGAGATCGAGGGCGCGCGCATCCTGGCGCAGCTTGGCGTCCACGCCATCAACGTGCCCGACTCCCCGCGCGCCTCGGCCCGCATGAGCGCGCAAAGCCTCTGCATTCAGATTCAGCAACACACCGGCATTGAGACCATCCTGCATTACACCTGCCGCGACCGCAATCTGCTGAGCATTCAGTCGGACTTGCTGGGCGCATCATCGATCGGCTTGCGCAACATCCTCTGCCTCACCGGCGACCCGCCCAAGTTGGGAAATTATCCTGACGCTACTGCTGTGTTTGACGTGGATTCCATCGGTCTGGTCAACATCGTGCGCCGTTTGAATCACGGACTCGACATCGGCGCAAACTCCATCGGCGCCAGCACCAACTTCACCATCGGCGTGGCCGCCAACCCTGGGGTTCCGGACATTGAAAACGAGCTGCGCCGCTTTTTCTACAAAGTTGAGGCAGGCGGCGAATACGCCATCACTCAACCAGTCTTCGATCTGCGGCTGCTGGAAGATTTTCTTGAGCGCATCGAGGGCCATCGCATTCCGGTCATCGCCGGCATTTGGCCGCTCACCAGCCTGCGCAACGCGGAGTTTATGAAGAACGATCTGCGCGTCTCCATGCCCGAGGAGATCATGCTGCGCATGGCACAGTGCGAAACACCCGACGCCTCGCGCCGCGAAGGCATCAAGATCGCGCAAGAGATGCTCGAAGCCGTCCGCCCGCTGGTTCAGGGCGTGCAGGTCAGCGCTCCATTCGGCCGCTACACTGCGGCGGCGGAAGTGATCGCGTCTGTGCTGCCGCCGGCACCCGCCCCATCCACGGAGTAATTGCCATGCCCTCGTTTGAAGAATCGCTCAAGAAGCTCGAAACCATCGTCGATCAACTGGAAAAGGGCGACCTGGCTCTGGAAGAATCGCTCAAACTCTTCGAGGAGGGCGTTGGCCTCTCCGCCGCCTGCAAGCAGGAACTGGATGCCGCCGAAGGCAAGGTGCAGATGCTGGTGAAGCAGCGCGACGGCTCGCTCAAGCCGGAACCGTTTTTGACTGAAAAGCCGTTCTGACGACGGTGGTCAGTGGTCAGCGATCAGTGGTCAGTCGCAGGTGGCAGGTCGCCTGGAGAGCGTTTCATAAACTAGCCTTGTATCAGGGCATGGCTTCAGCCGTGCCGCAGCCGGCCCAATACGGAGGGAGGCGGGGGTTTCAACCCCCGCATAAAACCGCAGAATTGGATGCGGGCCTCAGCCCCGGAGGGACGGGACCCGAGGCGACAGGAATTGAGAGTGATTCATGAGGCGAATTTTCAGACGTCAGTTGCTTGGTATCGTCTACGGAACACTGGTAGCGTTTGCCTTTGCATCGACAGCATGGGCAGGTTCCTGCTTCCTTTGTAGAAAGCCCGTACTGGATACGCCAATATCGCTCGCGGCGGGCACGATTCGGACGCCTGAATTCCCCATCAAGCACGAGGTCTACACTATCTCCATCCAAGTAGAAAGAACCATCCCTCCCGCCGAATTGAATTGCATGATCGGCGTGAAAGCATTTCCCTGGCAACCCGATCACTGCGGGATGTTCCACTATGAAACGCTGCTTGAAGCAGACTGGACCGTCTGGGATGGTGACCACTCTGTGGCTCATGGATCGGTTCACGGCATAGACTCCAACGTTGATGTATCTACAAAAGACTTGATGTCTAGACGGATAGGAGATTTCGTAGGTGAAAAGGGTAAGAGATATATCCTGGAAGTGAAATTCACCAAGGACGGTACGCCGCTGAATGTGACCCATCCACACCTCATTGTGATGATGACGAAACCAACTGACATGCTGCCCTGAGAGGGGCACCATTCCCTATGTGTGTTTAGCCCTGTTCCCTATTCCCTGTTCCCTGCTTTTTCGCCAGTCGCGCCAGCACCGCCTGCTCGCGCAGAACCTGCCTTAACGGCCGCGCCGGCGTACCGTAGAGCACGGTTCCCGGCCTCAACCCTTCGTTGGTCACCTTGGACCCGCTGAAGACGCCGGCCTGCCCGCCCAGAATCACCCCCGGCCCAATATGCACATGGTCGCCGATGCCCACTTGGCCCGCGATCACCGCTCCATTGCCCACCGTGCAGGAGCCGGAGATGCCCGCCAGCGCCACCAGGATCACGTTCTCGCCAATCTCGCAGTTGTGCCCCACATGCACCAGGTTATCGATCTTCGTTCCCCGCCCGATCCGCGTCTCCCTCAGCGCTCCCCGGTCGATGGTCGAGTTGGCGCCGATCTCCACGTCATCCTCGATCACCAGCGTCCCCTGCTGCGGAAACTGCGTATAAGCTCCACTCTCCGGATCGCGCACATACCCAAATCCATCCGCGCCCAGCACCGCCCCCGCATGAACCGTCACCCAGTTGCCCAGCGCCGTTCCTGAATAAATCGTCACCCGCGGATAAATGCGGCAGTGGTTGCCGACGCGCACGCCGCGGCCAATCACCGCTCCGGCCTCGATGCGCGTTCCGTCGCCAACCTGCGCGTAGTCTTCCACCACCGCGCACGGCCCGACGGTCACGTCGTCGCCCAGCTTCACATGCTGGCCCACCACGGCCGAGGGGTGAACTCCGGTCGGCGCGGCGATGGGCTTCAGCAGCTTTCCTGCCAGCGCAAACCACAGACGCGGCTGCTCGGCCTCAACCACGCAGTTGGCGCGCGCATAGGCCTCGGCATTTCCCGCGCGCAGCACTACCACCCCGGCATTGCTTCCCAGCGCCTTCAACGCTTCAGCGGTGTTCTCTGCAAAGGCCAGATCCGATGGACATGCGAGCGGCCATGAGCTCACGCCATCCACTTCCCACTCCGCGCTGCCCTGCGCAAGCTTTCCGCCCAACACTTCCACCAGTTCGCCAAGCTTCATGCGCTTCTCCTCAATACAGCCCCATCTCGCCCGCCGGCCGCGTCTTCCATCTCCGGTGAATCCACAGCCACTGGTCAGGATAGCGCCCCACCCAATCCTCGATCGCCTGCGTACAAACCTGCGTCGCCGCCAGAATATCCGCCTGCGCATCGCCGGTCCGCGCAAATTCCAGCTCCGGCCCGAACTGCAGCACGTATTTCCGCTGGCTCGGCTCCCAGACCATGAAGCCCGGCAGAACCGCCGCTCCAGTCTTCAGCGCCACGTGCGCCAGCCCCGTGGCCGTGCACGCCTGCAATCCGAAGAACTTCACAAACGCCCCTTGCGGCGGAGTCATATTCGTATCCATCAGGATGCCCACCGTCTGCCCCGCCCGCATGGCCGTCAGCAGCCCCCGCCCGAAGTCGTCTTTGTGCAGCACCTGGTTGCCGTGCATGCAGCGGATGCCGTTCACAAAGTCGTCCAGCCGCCGGTTATCGAGCCGCCGGATCACCATCCCCATCGGGTGCCCCATCAGCGAGTGGTAAAAGCTGCTCAGCTCCCACGCGCCCAGGTGCCCGGTCAACACCAGAACTCCTTTGCCACGCGCCTCCGCGGCCAGGTAGTTTTCCATCCCCTCGGTGCCGATCCATCCCCGCGTATTTTCCGGCGTGTATCGCCGCATCCGGCAGAACTCCACCAATTGCCAGCCCAAGTGAATGTAGACCAGGCGCAGAATCCGCCGCTTTTCTTTGCTCGGAAGCTCCGGCAGCGCCAGTTCCAGGTTGCGCACGCCCACCCGCCGCAGCCGCGCGTGTCCCCAATAGACCGCGAAGGCCAGCCCGCCGGCCAGCAGCCGCGCCAGCCCTCGCGGCAGGCGTCCCAGCCCCCGCGCCACCGGCGTCACCAGCCAATATTCAATGTTTTCACGCATCGTTGAAGGCAAATAACAGTTTAGCCGTACGCGCCCGTAGAACGCGACCATTGAACTTTTTTGCCTCCGCCTTCGTACTCCCCTTGACAGCTTAGGAGAGAGAGGATAGTCTCCTAATCAGCTTAGGAGTCCTTGTGAACGATCAGGCACAGCTTCTTCCCGGCACTCTCGATCTGCTTATCCTCCGCGCTGTCTCGCTGGGCCCTCTCCACGGCTACGGAATCCTGCTCCGCATCGGCCAAATCTCTGACAACGCTCTGCTCATCGAGCAGGGCGCGCTTTATCCCGGCCTCTTCCGCCTCGTGCGCCAGGGGCTGCTCAAGGCCAGTTGGGGCACGTCGGACAACAATCGCCGCGCCAAGTTCTACGCGCTCACCGCCGCCGGCCGCAAGCGTCTCCGTCAGGAGACCGAAAGCTGGAACCGCCTCGCCGCCGCCATCACTTCCGCGCTCTCTCCCCAACCGGAGGAAATATGAATCTCTTTCAGTCCCTTGGCTTCCGCATCGCTTCTTTCTTCCAGCGCTCCAAATTGCGCGCCGAACTGGACGAGGAACTTCGCTCTCACATTGAGCACCGCGCCGACGATCTGGAACGCACAGGCCTGCCGCGCGCCGAAGCTGAACGCCGCGCCCGCGTGGAATTCGGCGGCCGCGAAAAGTACAAGGAAGAAATCCATCAGGGTCTGGGCGGAAATTTTATTCCGACTTTTCTCCAGGACGTCCGTTACAGCCTTCGCGTCCTGCGCAAGTCGCCCGGGTTCACCCTCGCCGCCGTTCTTACCCTGGCTCTGGCCATTGGCGCAAACGCAGTGGTCTTTGCCGTGTTGAACGCGCTTATCATTCGCCCACTGAATGTGCCTCACTCCGAGAGCCTGTTCACGGTTGAACGTGGAGCGGAAAAGGAACAGGCCACTTCGTACCCTGACTATCTCGATCTCCGCGACCGCAGCCGCACCTTCACCGGCCTCACCGCCTACATCCTCACCGACGTTGGATTCGACACCGGCCACAATCCATCGCATTCCTGGTGCTACGAAGTTACGGGGAATTATTTCGACGCCATGGAAATTCAGCCGTTCCTGGGCCGCTTTTTTCACACAGCCGATGAGCATGGCCCCAACAGCGCTCCCTACCTGGTGCTCTCCAACGCCTATTGGCACAGCCATTTTCAAGACGATCGCGGCGTGGTGGGCCGTGTCGTCTTAATCAACAAGCATCCCTTCACCGTCCTCGGCGTAGCTCCGCCCGAGTTCAGCGGGACATTGCTGTTCTTCTATCCCGACTTCTGGGTGCCGATGGTGAACGAGGAACAGGTACAGGGGCGCAGCGTCCTCGACGATCGCGGACAGCGCAACATCTTCATGGTTCTGGGCCACACCAAGCCGGGCGTCACTCCGGCGCAGGCCATGGGCGACTTGAACTCGGTGGGCTCGTACCTTGAAAAGAACTACCCCAAAGACGATGCCTTTATGACCTACACCCTGGCGCGCCCCGGACTTGCCGGCGACCTGCTCGGCCCCGGTGTAAAGGGATTTATGACCGGAATGATGCTGTTGGCGGGCCTTATTTTGCTGGCCGCATGCGCCAACCTCGGCAGCCTTTTTTCCGCACGCGCCGCTGATCGTTCCCGTGAAGTGGCATTGCGCCTTGCCCTTGGATCCAGCCGGCGGCGCATTCTCCGCGGCGTTTTCACCGAGGCCATCCTCATTTCGCTGCTTGGAGGAGCCGCCGGGCTACTGGGCAGCATGGCGCTGTTGCGCCGGTTGAGCGTGTGGCGGCCAATTCCGCAGTTCCCCATGAGCCTTCCTGTAAATCCAGATGCGCGTGTCTACCTGGTCGCCCTATTTCTGGCGTTGGCCAGCGGATTCCTGTTTGGCGCCATCCCCGTCCGCCAGATACTGCGCATCAATCCCTATGAGGTGGTCAAGTCGGGCTCAACCGGAATCATTGCCGGCAACACCGGCCGGCGAATCACGCTTCGCGATATTCTGCTGGTGGTGCAGATCGCCATCTGCGGCGTGCTGGTCACCTCTTCGCTGGTTGCCTTTCGCGGCCTCATGCGCTCCATGCACAGCAATTTCGGGTTCGATCCTCAAAACACCATGCTCGCGGATGCGGACCTGACCATGGCCGGCTACTCCGGCGACCGCGCAACCGCCATGCAGCGGCGCATGATTGAGGCTCTTCAGGCCATCCCCGGCGTGAAGTTTGCGGGACTGGTCAGCCAAACTCCGCTGGGCGGGGGGAGCTCAACGGCGAATGTGTTTACCAACCAGACGGCGGACATCAAGCCGGCGAATGCGGCGGCCAACGTCGCCGTCTACCGCATCTCTCCCGATTATTTCCATGCCGCCGGCACATCGCTGCTGCAGGGTAGGGATGTCTCCTGGCAGGACGGCAAAGACGCGCCTCGCGTGGCCGTGGTGAACCAGGTCTTTGCGCGCACGGTCTTTGGCTCAGTTTCCGGCGCTATTGGCGGATATTTCAAAAGGGAGGGTGGGTCGCGCGTGCAGGTAGTTGGCGTTGTGGAAGACGGGAAGTATTTTACGCTCACTGAAGATCCGCGCCCGGCTATGTTTGAGCCATTGTTGCAATCGCCTGGCGCCATGTCGACGCTGGTGGTCCGCTCCGATCGCGATCCGGCGCAACTGGCGCCCGTCCTCCGCGAAACGCTGCGTGCTCTCGACGACGGCCTGTTCCTGAATATCCAGACCTGGACTGACGGACTCGACCTGGCGCTCTTTGCTCCTCGCGTGGCCACCACGGCGCTGGGCGTGCTGGGCGGAATGGGCGCCATGCTGGCTATCACTGGAATTTTCGGCCTGGCTGCGTACTCGGTGAGCAAACGGCTGCGTGAGCTGGGAATCCGCATCGCTCTCGGCGCGCGCCGCAAAGAAGTGTTGCAGGCAGCGCTGAGCCGCCCGTTGAAGTTGCTGGCCGTGGGTTCTGCCGCCGGATTGGGGCTGGGAATCCTGGCTAGCCGCGTTTTGGCCCACATTGTCTACACGGCCACTTCCCGCGATCCACTTGTCCTTGCGGGGGTTGTGCTGGTGATGCTGCTGCTGGGCCTTTTTGCCACCTGGGTTCCGGCCCAGCGCGCGCTCTCGGTCAATCCGCTGATCCTGCTGCGCGAGGAGTGAAATGGCCTGAACGGCGCGGCGATCAGGCCTGGTAGGACCCTGCTCCCCCTACTGTTGTTTCGCCCGAACAAAGTAGTGCGCCACGCCCCGCACGAACGGGACCGCTCCCGGTGGAACCGCTACGCCGCCCTTCAAAACCGACTCGAAACTGTGCGGCTGGCCGAAATAAAGCTCCGTGTCCTCTGAGTTCTGGCTCACGCTGGTTCCATCAAGGTCGATTCCGGCAAAAAGCCCCTTGGCGCGCGAATAAGTGAGCAATTCGGCATTCATCTTCCAATCCGTCGCGGCCTGGGTATTGCGGCCCACGGGGCCCGCCGCTGCGGAGGCGTCGCCGCCAATTTTGAATTTGCTCTTGAGCAGATCCTGGAATCCGCGATCGTTGACCGCGACTAGAACCAGGTCAGTGGACTGGCCTCCGATTTGGAAGCCGAACGAGCCTCCTGCCATACGAATAAATACCGGCGCGCTCCAGCCGTGGCCGGTGCGGCAGGTAACCACCCCCTGGCCATACTGCGCGCCAAACACGAAAGCCCCCTTGATCATGCCCGGCACCACTCCCACGCACGTGGCCTGCTGAAGTATGTTAAGCGGAATGCTCTTGTCCTGGGCATTCATAATCTGGTCCATGACGGTCTTGGCCGCGTCGATGCGGGCCTGCAGGTCGTCTCGCGTGGAGGCTGCTGCCGCCGAGGCCGTAACGAAACAGAGGCAGATGGAAACAATCGTCTTTTTCATATCCGTGTCCTTTCCGTCCCGCGGCGCTTCCGGCCGTGGAGGTCTGCGTCCTTCAAGAAACTTCATTCGACTGAATCGATGTCGGCGCGCGGCAGTCGGGGAAAAAATTGCCGCAGTCATTGCCACTGAGGGATTGCGTAACCTTCCCCGGTGATTTCGCCCGGGAGCTTACTGCATCAGCGTACCGCATGGACGGGCGTATCGCGAGTGGAAAAAACGACTCGATCGCTCCTAGTTTTTCGACGCACGAAAGGAGCTTTGGGGAGGGGTGAAGGAGGGCCGGGAGAAAGCATTCACTGGTGGAGATTGCCCAAATAAGAAAAAAGAGGAGTTCCCAGGCATCATGGAAAACATGCTGCTTGGGAACTCCTTTCCCCAGATCTGCGTTGTTTCTACTAACAAGTTTGTGGAAAACTAGGAAATGACGCAAGAGTACTAAGGGAGTGTGGATAAAAGTAACCGGCGAAAATTTACTTATTGGTAAACTGCCAGGTCCCCCGCCGATGCTTTCCGCATTTCCCTTCCGGCTATCGGCAAATGCAGCGCTCGCATGGAAAGTTCAATCCGGTTTTCCGCCCCCGTCTTGCGCATCAAGCGTCCTACGTGCGCTTTGACGGTGCGCTCCTCGATGCCTAATTGGTGGGCGATCTCGCGATTCGAGCGGGCCAACAGTATCAGTTCCAGTACTTCGCGTTCGCGGTCGGTCAGGTGTGGACGGCCGTTTGTAAGGCTGCCATCCGGAACCTTGAGCAGCCGGTCAATCAGCTTGGAAAGAAGCCTGCGTGGCGCCCAGATGGAACCGCCCGCGACCACTTCAATGGCCTGGCGAACAGCGCCGGGATCCGCAGTCCAGTCCAGGTAAGCCCGCGCCCCGGCAATAATCGCCTCCATGGCCAACTCGTCGTCGCCCTCCGGCCCAATGACCATAAGGCGGACGCTCGGACGCGCGCGGGAAACAAAGTTGAGTTTCTCGCGCCTTCCCGGCGCGGCGCTCAAATCCAAGACCAGGTAATCCAGCGCCGAGCCGTCTAACAGCTCATCGAAGCTCCCCGTGAGAGGGATCAACTGGGCTCGGCCCTCCAGGGCAGGCTGGTCACAAATGCTAAAGAGTCCGGCAAGCCGGATAGGTTCCCCTGAAACCAATCCGATCCGGATTGGTGCAGGAATGCGATTGATTGACATGTTGCTTTACCCGTTCTTAAATCGGAGGGCTATGAACTGCGCCACTCGCGGACCGCGCGCGACTCTCCATCGCCGCACGAGTCCCGTTATCTCTCGATCCACTTCGTCCCGGCTTATGTCCATAAGGCCCTAGAGCTTTGGAAGCACAATGCCCTGTTGCTTTTGATATTTGCCCTTGCGGTCGGCATAGCTGACCTCGCAGGCTTGCTCACCGCGGAAGAATAGAATCTGGCACAGCCCTTCGTTGGCATAAACCTTGGCCGGTAGCGGGGTGGCGTTTGAAATCTCGAGGGTCACAAATCCCTCCCACTCCGGCTCGAATGGCGTCACGTTCACGATGATTCCGCAACGCGCATAGGTCGACTTTCCAACGCAGATCGTAAGTACATCCCTGGGAATGCGAAAGTATTCGATGGATCGGGCCAATGCGAACGAATTGGGCGGCACAATGACCGAAGGGGCCTGAACAGAGACAAAAGACCGCTCGTCAAAGGCCTTGGGATCGATAATGGCGCTGTTCACATTGGTAAAAATTTTAAATTCGTCTGAGACCCTGAGGTCATAGCCATACGAAGAAAGACCATAGGATATGACGCCTTCGCGCACCTGTTTCTCGCTGAAAGGCTCGATCATGCGGTGATTGACAGCTTGCTCCCGGATCCAACGGTCACTCTGAATCGACATGCCTCTCCCACTCCGGATTTTGCTTAACCGTCCGGAAAAACTTGTTTGCCTCGGCTCAGACCTGAATTTCCAATCTTACGAAAGGACGCTTGCAATTGACAATGGGAAAATCGCGAAATATTGCCCTCCCGAAAGTGTGAAACGTCAGAGCCCGCAGTGGCAGACTGTTTTTCCTCAGCAGAAAACCGCGGCGGTTGTTCGACAACCCTTACAAATCCTGTAGCATCCACATGGCAGGTCGTAGTACAGTCATTCCAGTCGCGTCAGCGAGGTTACCCCTTTGATTAAGCAGGACATCGTCCATCATGTTATCGAGCGTACGGGCCTGCCGCGTACCAAGGCAGAGGCTGCGGTGGATACCGTCTTCGAGGGACTCAAGCAGGCCCTCACCGCCGGTGAACGCATCGAATTGCGCGGATTTGGAGTGTTCAGCGTCCGCGCCCGCAAAACCGGTATCGGCCGCAATCCCCGCACCGGCACCGAAGTCAGCATAACCCCGGGAAAAGCTGTCCGCTTCAAGCCCGGCAAGGAACTTCACTCGCTCGACAGTGGCCCAGCCCCGCGAACCTAGCGGCTAAACGGCAAACCTAACCGCACCTCCGTCGCGCAAAGCACAACAGGCGGCGTGGAACGGCCTGCGTTTCGCCCGCCCCACGCACGCATCGGGCCCCAGGGATGCATCCCACCCTGCAGCCCAGGTCGAGGACTCCGGTGCGCTTAATTTTCAGAAACTATGGCTTGCCTCTTCTGCTCCTGGTAGCCAGCGCGGTCACCACCACCGCCAACGGCGCCCGTTTCATGCACAATTTCGCCCTGGGATTGCCCCCGGTCTCTCGCGACGCTGACCTGTGGCCATGGGGCTGGTTAGCCCGCCATCCTCAGCTCTTCAGGACGGGGTGGGTCTTCTCCGTGCCCCTGCTGGGCATTTTGCTGGTGCACGAGTTCGGACACTACTTCGCCTGCCGCCGGCACCGGATTTGGGCTACACTGCCCTGGGTGATCCCCGCTCCCACGCTCAGCGGCACGGCTGGCGCGGTGATCAAGATCCGCTCCCGCATTCCCACCCGCAACGCGCTTATGGATGTGGGCATCTATGGCCCGCTGGCCGGATACGTGGCATCGGTTCTGGCCGTGGCCGCCGGTTTTCTCCTCAGCCACCCCGTTCCAGCCGGAGCGTCTCTCGCTATTGTTCGTTTTGGCGGCGAACCGCTCACCCTCAGGCTGGTCCACGCGCTGCTCGCACAAGGGAATCCGGGTCTCCCATCGTTTGACCGGCTCACGCCTCATCCGCTGCTCATCGCCGGTTGGATCGGGATCTTCATCACCTCGCTGAATCTCATCCCTGGCGGGCAGTTGGACGGCGGCCATATCCTCTATGCCATCTCTCCCCGCCTGCACCGCGCCGCCACCATTCTGCTGCCCTTCCTGCTTTTCATTGCCGGAGCACTCTACTGGGTGGGATGGATATTCTGGGGCCTGTTCCTTCTTATTCCCGCCATGCGCCACCCCAGGGTTCCACTCTTGCCCGATCTGGATCGCGGCCGGCTCATCCTCGGCGCAATCGGCATGATCATCTTTCTGCTGACCTTCACCCCTGTGCCGTTCTACGAAAGCTCTCTGATGCACTTTTTCCAGGCCGGCGTGCTGACTCGATAGCACCGCCAAGTTTTTCAATCGCGGCCGCACCCTCGCCGAAGCAGGTCCGCAGAGATTTGGCATATTTGCTTCCGGCGGAGCGGGCGATCATGCTATAGGTTGCGAAGGCTTCCCCGTTCCCCGACCACCGCATGAAAAAGATCTCCATTCTTTACCTGCTGCTCGCGCCGCTCCTCTGCGGATTGCTCTATGCCCAACCTGCCGCACCTTCAGAGGCCTCTACTGACCTGTTCATCATCGATCGCGCCCACGCGCAGGACTGGATCAGCGACATCGACCGAGGCTGGTGCGTTCATGATGGAGACAATTTGTCCTGGGCCGCACCGGCCTTCGACGACTCCGCGTGGGAAACCGTGCGGCTCGACGATCTTGGAGCTTCTCGCCCCGGCTGGCGCTGGTTCCGGCTCCGCGTCAAGCTCCATGAGGATCATCCCGATCTTTCGCTGCTCATCGAGGGCGCCCCTGGAACCTATGCGCTCTTCATCAACGGCGCGCAGGTTTCCGGCCCCGAACTGCAGTCCAGCTTCCACGCTAGCCGTCCAACGGAACGCGTCATCCCGCTTGATGTTCCAGGGACTGACCTTGCAATCGCCTTGCGCACCCACGTGCCGTCCAACTACGCCAATTGGAACCTGCCCCAATTCATGACGGCGTCCATCGGTACGCCCGATGCCGTTGAAAACGAGCGCCTCGCTCTGGAAAGCTCACGGCTCTATCCCGCGCTGCCCAGCATCGCCATCAATTTGTTGCTTATGCTCGCCGGCATTGCCGCATTTGCTCTCCAGCGCAGCCAACCCGCGCACATGGAATACCGGTGGCTGGGGCTCTACCTTTTTTTTCTGGGAACCGCGAACCTTCTGTTCGCCGGTCAGCACGCGGGCTTGCTGGCGCTCTCCTGGAACTTCCTCCTCAGCGATCCCATGTTCTACTTATTCACCCTCGCGCAAATCGAGTTCACTTTCTCATTTGGCGGGCAGCGCGTGGGGCGCGCCGTGCGGACTTACGAGCTTCTTCTCCTGAGTCCGATGCTATTGATCTGGCCCACTTGGCTGGGCCTGCTCGCCGGGCGGATTTACGTCATCGTCGAGGCCGCGGCGTTTCTTCCTACAGCCGTCATGCTCCCCGTGCTGCTTCTTGTCTGGTACCGGCGGGGAAACCGCGAGGCGGGATGGTTGATCTTGCCCAGTATCTTTCCTGCCGCGGTTGCGTCTCTCTACGACTTCGGAACCATGTCGATCCTTTTCGGATTGCACTTCGCCGATTTCCTGAATAAATCTGTCAACATCGGGCCCATTTCTTTCTATCCCCAAGATCTCAGTGACCTGGCCTTTCTGCTGGCCATCGGGGTGGTCATGTTTTTCCGCTTCACGCGCGTCAGCCGCGAACAGGCACGCGCAGCCGCGGAACTGGGTGCAGCCCGCGAAATTCAGCAGCGCCTCGTGCCTCCATCGCTTCCCGAGCTCGCCGGCTTCCACCTGGAAGCAGCCTATCTGCCCGCGCAGGAAGTCGGCGGAGATTTCTACCAGGTCATCGCACAACAGGATAGATTCACACTGATCGTGGTTGGCGACGTCAGCGGCAAGGGCCTCAAGGCCGCCATGACCGGGGCCTTGGCCATTGGCGCGCTGCGCACCCTCGCCGCCGAAAATCTTCCGCCGGGACCATTGCTCACGCGCCTCAACCGCCAGATGCTCGCCACACAAGAAAGTGGCTTCATCACCTGTCTCTGTCTTCGCATCTCTTCGCAAGGGTCCGTCGCAATGGCGAATGCCGGTCATATCTCGCCTTATTGGCGCGGCGAGGAAATTGAACTCGAATCAGGCCTGCCGCTTGGTCTTGCCGCTGACGCAGAGTATTCCGAGGCCGTCTTGCAGCTTGGGCCCGGCGACACGCTTACGATGCTTTCCGATGGGGTTGTGGAAGCTATGAATGCGCAACATCAGCTCTTTGGGTTCGAACGCACTCGCTCCATCAGCGCGCATTCCGCGCACGACATCGCCGCCGCGGCGCAGGCCTTCGGCCAGGAAGACGACATCACCGTTTTGACCGTCGAGCGCATGCCTTCTGCCGTAATCGCCTGAGGGTAGCGCTGACCTGCTAACTCCGCGAACGACGGTAACTCTGACGGAGACCCGTCCTTGCGCTTGTTTCTAGCGCAGGGTGGGAAGCGAATAAAGCCCGTGCGAGCGAACAGCGAGCGTCTGCCCCACCGCAGGTGGTTACATCAGCCGCAGCGCATCCACGTCCACCGCCAGATTCCTTCGCGGCACACCTGCCTCATCCGCATGCGCCAGCATTCCCTTGAGCGCCGCATTCAGCGACTTGCGCGAACCGGCCTTCAAAATCATGTGAAACCGGTACGTCCCCTTGATGCGCGCAATGGGCGCGGTGCACGGACCCAGCACCCGCACCCCTTCCGGCGCGGCCTTCTGGAACCACTTGCCCAGCACCGCTGACCACCCCGCAGCCTCTTCAAGTTTTTGCGACTGCACCAGCACGTTGGCCAGCACTCCAAACGGCGGATAGTGCATCCAGCGCCGGTATTTCAGTTCGCGCTCCACAAAGCTGGCGTAATCGTGCTTGCTCGCCGCCAGAATCGCGTAGTGATCGGGATAGTAAGTCTGCACCACCACGCGGCCCGGCAGTTCGCCGCGCCCCGCGCGCCCTGAAACCTGCGGCATCAACTGGAACACACGCTCCGCGGCCCGAAAATCCGGCATCGATAGCGCGTGGTCGCAGCCCACCACACCCACCAGCGTGATGCCGTGAATGTCGTGCCCCTTGGCGATCATCTGCGTCCCCACCAGCAGGTTGATCTCGCCAGAGTGCAGCCGCGCCAGCAGCCGTTCCAGGTCGTAGCGCCCTCGCACCGTGTCGCGGTCCATGCGCCCGATCCGCGCTCCCGGAAAAATCTCTCCCAGCCGCTCCTCGCCCTGCTCCGATCCCGCGCCCAGGTAGTAAAGGTGCTCGCTCTCGCACTTCGGGCAGCGCGCCGGAACCGTCCTTCGAAACCCGCAATAGTGGCACTCCAGCCGCTGTCCTTCGCGCGCCACGCCCGCATCGTCGCCAGCCGGCTTATGATGCGTCAGTGAAATCGCGCAGTTCTGGCACTCCAGCTTTTCTCCGCACGCCCGGCAGATCACGGCAAACGAGTACCCGCGCCGATTCAGCAAGATCAGCGCCTGCTCCCCGCGTTCCAGCGCTTGCCGTGTCTGATCAACCAGCGCGCGCGAAAAAAGCTGCTCCTGCCCCGTCTCCTGGAACTCGCGCCGCATGTCGATCAGTTCCACTTCCGGCAGGGGCCGGTTCATCACCCGGTCGCGCATCTCGATCCGCGTGTACTTGCCTTGCCTTCCCGTCTGCGCAATGGTGTTCTGCCAGCTCTCCAGGCTCGGCGTCGCCGACCCCAGCACCACCACCGCGCCCTCCAGCTTGGCACGCATCACGGCAACATCCCGCGCGTTGTAACGCGGCGTTTCCTCTTGTTTGTAGCTCTGGTCGTGCTCCTCATCCACCAGGATCAGGCCCAGGTTGGGCGCGGGGGCAAAGATGGCCGACCGGGTTCCCACCACAATCGGCGCGTCGCCTCGCTTGATGCGCCGCCACTGCTCGCTGCGCTCTTCCGGCGTAAGCGCTGAGTGCAAGAGCGCCACCTTTGGCCCGAACGCTGCGTCCAGCAGCCCTGCCGTCTGCGGCGTCAGGCCGATCTCGGGAACCAGCAGGATCGACGACAGTCCCCGCTCCAGCGCCCTCTGCATGGCCGCCAAATAGACCGCCGTTTTTCCCGAACCAGTCACCCCGTGCAGCAAAAATGGCCGAAATCTCCCCAGCGCCGTAGCAATCTCGGCCAGCGCATCGGTCTGCGCTTCATTCAGCCGGAACGGCTCCGCAACCGGCCGCAGGCCGCCCAGGTGGAAAACCGCAGGCCGTTCGTCGATCCGCACCAGCCCCCGCCGCACCAGCGTTTGCAGCGTCGACGAGGGCAGATCCCGCGCCCGCAACTCAGCCAGCGCCAATTCCCCGTCGCACGCTGCAAGTTCCGCCAGAATCGCCTGTTGCTTCTGGGTCAGCGC
This sequence comes from Occallatibacter sp., assembly GCA_050013735.1. Lineage (GTDB taxonomy): Bacteria > Acidobacteriota > Terriglobia > Terriglobales > Acidobacteriaceae > Telmatobacter. The sequence goes on along the minus strand of JBEKEQ010000002.1, from coordinate 27,762 downwards.
CGGCAGCCGCGCCTCCGGAACCAGAACAGCAAACCGCTCCATCCGCCGCGCATCCCGTTCGGCGGCGGCCGTCTCGCGGACAATCCACTTTTTGCGCACCAGTGCGGCCAGAACCGGCAGCGTCGCCGCGGTCGCCGTGCGCAATGTGGACACCTTCACCGACTCACCCTGGCCCAGGCGTGAAAGCACTCGCCGCTCCAGATCCTGCTCTTCTGCCGAGAGCTTGCCCTTGCGCTTCGAGCCCCTCGAATTGGCCGGAGCCTTAAACGCTTTTGGAGAGTCCAGATCTGCATCAGGGCACGACTTTAGTCGTGCCGAAAACCCCTCCAAATGATTTTGGGCTTCAGCCCCTGAGAGATGCTCTTCCGACGACTGGCCTAGGACCAGCCCCGAATCCCCATCCATACTCTCCGCCAGCACATCCCGCCCCAGATCGGTAATGCGGTAATAAACGGTCCGCCGCACCTCAGCCATCAGCGGCAACATTCCACGCAGTACCTCGCCCAGGGGCGCAAGGTAATACTGCGCCATCCACTCCGCCAACGCCAGCAGGCTGTCGCTCAGCAGCGGTTCCTCGTCCAGCACAGCCTCGAGAAAGCGCGCCTCGAAATCCGCCGGCGCCTCCGCGCCCACTCCGGTCACCACCCCGATCAGTTTTTCATTGCGAAAAGGCACGATCACCCGCGCCCCGCGTTGGGGAGTCTGGCCTTCGCGCACCGCGTAGGTAAACCCGCGGTCCAGCGGCACCGGCAACGCGACTTCGCAATAGGCAGGCATCAGAGTCAAGCCTCAGTGTAGGGGATTCGGCTCGCGCCCGTGCCGCCCTCGGTGCATCTCTGGCATTGCACTCTTGCAATCCCGCCCGCGCGCAGTACAATCCTGCTGATGACACCCAAAACCGATTCTGTCGCATCTGCGCCGCCCGCCGCCCCGCCAAGCATCAAGTCAACCACCCTCCACCCCATCACCATGGCCATCGACATCGGCGGATCAGGCCTCAAGGCCATCCTTCTGGATGCCAAGGGAAAGCCGGTAAGCGAACGCCAGCGCGTGGTCACCCCGGCCATCCCCACGCCCAATGCTGTGCTGAAGGGTCTCGATCAACTGCGCAAGCTGATGCCGGCGTTTGACCGCGTGTCGGTAGGATTTCCCGGCGTAGTCAAGCACGGCTGCACTTATCTTGGTTTCAACTTGCATCCGCTGTGGGCCAAGGGCTTCCCGCTGGAAGCGGAACTGAGAAAACGCTGGAAGAAGCCCGTCCGCGTGGGCAACGACGCCGATGTTGCCGGCTACGGCGCCATCAAGGGCCACGGCGTGGAACTGGTGCTTACCCTGGGCACAGGTCTGGGCGCGGCGCTCTTCACGGACGGCCACCTGGTCCCCGGCCTTGAGCTCGGTCACCATCCCTGGCGCAAAAAGACTTATGAGGACTACATCGGGCGCCGCGGCCTCGATGCGTTCGGCAAGAAAAAGTGGAATGAGCTGCTCCTCGCCGCGATTGCACAGACTGAAGCCTTGTTCAACTGGGACCACCTCTACCTGGGCGGCGGCAACACCAAGAAGATCACCGTCACGCTTCCCGAAAACGTAACCGTCGTCTCCAACGAAACCGGCCTTCTCGGCGGCGTGGCGCTGTGGCGTGACCAGGGCTGAAACGCATATCTCACCCTTGACCACATCGCTGGACGGGCAGATTACGAATCGGGACCGCAGCTCATCCCCGCTTCGGCGCCTTCAGCCCCAGCTCCCGCATGGCAATTTGCAAATCGGCCCAAGCTTCCTTTTTTTGCCGCGGATCGCGCAGCAAATATGCCGGATGATAGGTCACAATCAGCTGCATTCCGCGAAACGCATGAACCCGACCGCGCAGTCCGGCCAGCGGTTGCCGCTGTCCCAGAAGGCACGTGGCCGCCGTCGCGCCCAGGGCGACCAGCACCTGCGGACGAATGGCTTCAATTTGCCGGAATAGGAATGGCGAGCAAGTATTCATTTCATCCGGCTCCGGCGTGCGGTTTCCCGGCGGACGGCACTTGACCACGTTGGCAATGTAAACTTCCTCGCGCTTCAGGCCCATGGCTGTAATCATGTTGTTCAGCAGTTGCCCCGCCTTGCCCACAAACGGCAGCCCCTGCGCATCTTCATCCGCGCCCGGACCTTCGCCCACAAACATCAGCCGCGCCGTCGGCGAACCGTCGCCAAAGACCAGCTTGTTGCGGCCCTTGTGCAGTGCGCAGCGGGTGCAATCGCCAATTTCTTCGCGAATGATTTGGAGCGCCATCGCCGGATCGACGGCGCCAACGGTTTCGACTATTCGCGGCTGGGCGTAGATCGTCTTGCGGGACGGAATTGGGTGTTCCTCCTGAGAAGCAGTTGGCTGATCATCGAAGGCTTCGGCCGTAAGCAGAGCGGGGTCCACGGGACGGCGATAAAACTCCGTCAAGCCCAGATCGCGATAGAAGCGGACGCGCTCCACCAGCGCCTCACGGGTTGCGGCATCGAGCTTTCGCGGCAATTCTCTCACTCCACAATCAGTTGACGGCGCGTGGCTGCATTGGGTGCGGCCTCGCTCAGCACTTGTTCCTGCCGCGACCGCTCATCGCGGTGCTCCTCCACTTCCATCACCAGGGGGCGCGGGCGGCGAAGGGTGAGAATCTCATCGAGAACGCGGTCGGCGAGCTGGCGCTTGGGCATCTCAGGCAGCTCGGTGGCAGTGGTCGGCGTCAGGAATGTGGCCGCGTTCAGGTCTGCCTCAATGCCCACGCCGTCAGCCGTCACATCGTTCACCACAATGGCGTCCGCGCCCTTGCGCAGCAGCTTGGCGCGGCCGTTCTGCATGCGGTTTTCTGTTTCCGCTGCAAAGCCCACAATGAGCTGGCCGGGGCGCCGCTTGCGCACCACCTCGGCCAGAATGTCTTCTGTCGGCGCCAGCTCAATGGTGATGGGCCCGCTGCGTTTCAACTTTTGCTCAGAGACCGTCACCGGCCTGTAGTCTGCCACTGCCGCAGCCTTCACAATCAGCGTGGCCTCGGCCATGCGTTCCAGCACCGCCTGCCTCATCTGCCCCGCCGTCGTCACCTTCACCAGTTCGCAGTGCGCCGGCGCATACAGGGCCGACGGACCGCTAATGAGAATCACCTTTGCGCCCCTGCTCTGCGCGGCTTCAGCCAGCGCGTAGCCCATTTTGCCGCTGGAGCGATTGCCCAGATACCGCACCGGGTCCAGCGCCTCGCGCGTGCCTCCAGCGGTCACCAGCAGGATTTCGCCCGCAAGGTCATGCCTGCGGCCCAGAGCACCCAGCACCGCGTCGGCAATCGCCTCCGGCTCGGCCATGCGTCCCGCGCCCACCATGCCGCAGGCCAGCTCGCCCGTGCCCGGTTCCACCACGCGCACGCCGCGCCCGCGCAGCAACTCCAGGTTGGCTTGCGTGGCCGGATGCTCCCACATATTCACGTTCATGGCCGGAGCCACAAGCACCGGCGACCGCGTGGCCAGGTACATGGTGGTCAGAAAATCGTCCGCGACGCCGTGCGCAAATTTGGCCAGTATGTTGGCCGTGGCCGGGGCCACCACCAGGGCATCGGCCCATTGCGCCTCGCCAATGTGCTCAATGCCGTTTTGATCGCTCGCGCCCGAACCCTCACCGGCATCGTTGCCCCATTCATCCCACAGGCTGGTGATGACTTTGTGTCCCGTGAGCGCGGCAAAGGTGAGCGGCTGTACAAACCTGCACGCCGCCGAGGTCATCACCACGTGAACTTCCAGGGCCTGGCGCTGCAAGGCGCGCACCAACTCCGCCGCCTTGTACGCGGCAATTCCGCCGGAGACGCCCACGGTCACTCGCATGCATCGATTGTAGCTGTTTCGATTGTGGAAGGGGGGTCAGCTCAGCAGTATGGGAATCGCCGGGCCTTCGATCAACGGCTTAACCACCGCAACCTCCGTCTTGACGTAGGAAATTTTGCCTGCGTCAATTTCATCCTGGGCGATGCGGCAGGCCTTGGTGGACTGCGTGTGAACCAGAGCGTGGGAACCGCTCTGGATCTGGCGGGCGCGCCGCGCGGCTACCAGGACTTTTCGGTAATTCGAATCGAAGCTGGTCTCAATCATCACTGGAACTCTCCTTATGCTCGTCTGAGTCTTCCTCCTCCGAATTTTCCTCTTCGGGATCTTCCTCTTCGGAGTCCTCGTCAAAGTTCAAATGTTGCTGCCCGTTCGAGTCAAGCAGGCCAAATGCCTCCAGTACGGGCTCAAGCCGCTCCTGCGAGTTAAATTGCAGGCAAGCCGCGGCAACCTCCAACACCCGGCGCGAACGATAGGCGATGGACTCGCCATTGCGATAATAGCGCTCGGCAAGCACAATCGCTTCCAGTTGCGCTACCGCCCGGTCCAGAATGTCATTGACCAAAATATAACCGTACTCGCGATAATTCTCAATCTCCCGGCTCGCCGCCCTCAGCCTCCGGAACACCTCTTCTTCGTTCACCACGCCCTCAGCGCGGCTGCGATTGCGCAGCCGGGTACGCAGAACTCGCGGGTTGGGCGGCATGACAAAAATGCTCACTGCCTCAGGCATTTTGGCCCGCACCTGCGCCGCGCCCTGCACATCGATATCGAGCACCAGGTCGTGACCGGCACTCAGCGCATCTTTCAACGACTGCCGCGCCGTTCCATAATATTTTCCGAAAACCTCGGCGTGCTCCAGGAAGACGCCTTCGCCAATCATCCGCTCGAACTCCTCGCGGGTGGTGAAGTTGTATTCGCGCCCGTTCTCCTCTGAGCCGCGAGGAGCACGCGTGGTCCATGAGACGGCAAAGTCCACGCCGGTCACCTGCTTGCGCAATTCGCTTACCAGCGTGCTCTTGCCCGAGCCCGAAGGCGCCGAAATGATAAAAAGAATCCCTGCCACGATTGCCCCTTACGAGTGATCGGCGAACAGTGCACAGTGGACAGTGTTATGCCGAAAGCTTGAGCGGGTGTGGGATCCAGGGAATTGTCTGACGAACCGCAAGAATCGCGACCATTTCACCGGACCTCTAGCCACTGACCTCTGTTCATCTCTCACTGTTCACTGTGCACTGCATACTGTCCACTGTCTTCACTCCACGTTCTGAATCTGTTCCCGAGCCTTTTCGATCTCCGACTTCATCGCCAGCCCAAGTTCCGTAATGCGAGTCCCTTTGCCGGCCACGCTGCCCGTCTTTGAAAGCAGCGTATTGGCCTCGCGGTTCATCTCCTGCAGCAGAAAATCCAGCTTCTTGCCCAACTCGCCCCCGGCGCGCAGCAGCTCACGAAAATGCCCGATATGCGTGTGCATGCGGGTTAGTTCCTCGGCAATGTCGCTGCGCTCCACCAGCACGGCGACTTCCTCGAGCAGCCGCTGCCGGTTAAACTCCGGCCCGGTGGCCGCAAGCAGCCGCTGCGTCAACCGCTCCTGGTAGCGTTCTTCCACCTCAGGACGCAGCGCCGCAACTCCATCGGTAGCGTCGGCCAGGCGGTCCAGCGTGCCGTTAAGAATCGACTCCAACGCTTCACCCTCGCGCGCGCGCATGCTCTTCAACTGCTCGAGCAGCGGCCCAATCTCTTTGAGCGCGCTTTCGGCCAGGGCAGTCATGTCTGCGTCGTCTCGATTGCCGCTTTGCAACGCGCCAGGCAATCGCAGAATCACGTTCAGGTCAGCCTCGCCCGTGAGGCCAAAATCGTGGTGCGCCGCGGCAAAGGCCTCAAGGTAGCCGGCCACGAGTTCGCGATTGTATCCCGCTTTTTGTTGCGCGCTTCGATCCACTGAAAGCGCCAGATCCACATGACCGCGAATCAGATTGTCCTTGAGCGCCTTGCGCAGCTCGGTTTCCAGCGCATCCAGCCCCGGCGGCAGGCGCAACTGCACGTCAAGAAATCGATGATTCACGCTCTTTAATGTGAGCGTGTAACTGAGCTGATCCTCATCTCGAATGGGCACGCGTACCTGCACACGCGCAAACCCGGTCATGGAATAAATCGGCATACGTGCTACTCCTCGGGCCCGGTGGTCAAAGCCAGTTCCAGCTGAGGCCGGTCCGGTGCTGCGCAATCTTGCGGTTCGGGGACGTCCATGAACTGCAGTTGATACAGCCGCTGATACGTGGCGGAAGTGGTAAGCAACTCCTCGTGGGAGCCGATCGCGGTGATGCGTCCATCTTCCAGCACGGCGATGCGATTGGCGCGGCGAATAGTAGAAAGCCGGTGCGCAATCACCAGCACGGTGCGTCCCTGCATCAGGTTGGCCAGCGCGGCCTGCACCAGCGATTCGCTTTCCGCGTCCAGCGCCGAAGTTGCCTCATCGAGAATCAGGATTGGCGCATCTTTCAAGATGGCGCGGGCAATGGCCAGCCGTTGACGTTCGCCGCCAGAGAGCCGAAAGCCCTTCTCGCCGATCACCGTGCTGTAGCCTTGCGGCATACCGAGAATAAATTCATGCGCCAATGCATTGCGCGCGGCGCCTTCCACAAGCTTTGCCTGCACTTCAGGCCTGCCGTAGGCAATGTTGTTGCGTACCGTGTCGTTGAAAAGGATGGTTTCCTGGGTCACCTGCGCCACCTGCCGCCGTAGCGAACCAAGCGTTAAATCGCGCAGGTCGTGGCCGTCGATGAGAATGCGCCCTGAAGTCACATCGAAGAAGCGCGGAATCAGGTTGACCAGCGTCGATTTTCCCGCACCGCTCGGCCCCACCAGCGCCAGCACTTCGCCGGCGCGCACGTCCAGATCCACGTGGTGAAGAATCTGGTGCTCGCCTTTTTCAGTACTGTAGGAAAAGCCCACGTCTTCAAACCGGACAAGCTGCGAGAAGCCCCTCAGCGTCACGGCATGCGACCGCTCCTTCACGTCGTCCTTGGTGTCGAAGAAGCCGAAGATCGACATCGATGCGCCCATGGCCTGCTGGAAGCTGTTGTAGAAGTAAGCGAACTTGCGCACCGGATCGTAAAGCTTGAAGAGCAGGATAATGAAAGCGCCAAACAATCCCATGGTCATGTGGCCATGCAAAATCTCATCCCGCCCGATCCAAAGGAACAAGGCAATCGCGATGGCGCCGATGGTATCCATCAACGGCGAGCTGATGGACTGAATGCGCACACTGCGCAGGTTGGCGCGGAACAGGCGGCGCGCGGCATTCTTGAAGCGCAAAATCTCCCACAGCTCGGTGCTGAAGGCCTTCACAATGCGGTGGCCGGTCACTGTTTCATGCAGAATGTTCTGAATCTCAGCCAGTTTGTCCTGCCCGGTGCGGGTGCGGGTACGCACCTCGCTGCCGATTTTGCGTGAAGAGGTAATCACCACGGGCACAAACAGCAACAGCGCCCAACTGAGATACCCGCCAAGCTTGACGACGAAAAACAGCCCGACAATAAAGGTGAAGAACTGCTGCAGGAACTCGCCCATCACCGAGCTAACCGCATTCTGCACCTTGTCCACGTCATTGATGAGCGTGGAAAGAATGGTGCCCGTTGCATGCTTGTGAAAGAAGCTGGAGGAGCGCCGGAGCGTGGCTTCGTAGAGGCTATTGCGTAAGTCGGTAATGGTGCCGAAGCCGGCGTAGCTTACCAGGTAAGTGCCCAGGTAATCGCAAAGGCCCTTGACCAGCGTGGAGACCACCATCGCGGTGGCCACAACGTCCCACGCATTGTGCATGTGCATGAAATGGGGAATGAGCTGTCTCAGATCGAAGTGCCAGCGGCTGCCGTGGAGACCGAGAAGAATGGGGCCTTCCGGCGCGTCGGGCCTGAGCACCTGGTCAAAGATGGGCTGCAGGAGCAGAACGCGAAATGTCTCAAGCACGCCGACCACTGCCAGCAGCATGACGCCGGGCAGCCACTGGAACCAGTAGGGCAGCCCATAGCGCAGAAGGCGGAGGAAATTCTTCATGCCGGTCAATTCGCCTCGCGCGCGCAAATGGCCTGCCTGGGCCGCCGGAATCGGTCGCTTGAATCCATCCCTGTATTGTATCCGGCAGGCGCTGGAATCTGTCGCCGCCAAGGTAACGATCAATACGCCTTTAGTTCCACGATCGCCTTGAGGATCGCCTCCGGCTGCGGCAGAATCACATCTTCCAGCAACGGCTGGTAGGCCACAAAGGTATCCATCGCGCCCACACGACGCACCGGCGCATCGAGCGAATCGAACAGCTCATCGCCAATCCGCGCCGCAATCTCCGCTCCGTAACCCCAGCTCAGCATATCCTCATGCGCCACGATCACTCTGTTGGTCTTGCGCACTGACGTTGCAATGGCTTCCCAATCGTAGGGACTCAGAGTGCGCAGATCGAGTATCTCCACTTCAATGCCGTGTTGCCGTTGCGCCTTTTGCGCGGCCTGCATTGCGCGCGGTACAACCGCGCCGTAGGTCACCAGCGTAATGTGCGACCCCTTTTGCACAATCCTGGCCTTGCCGAAAGGAATCGCAAACTCCGGCCCCGGATACGGCGCTCGTCCCCATGTTTCGCGGTACAGCCGCTTGTGCTCCAGAAACAGCACCGGGTCGTCGCAACGGATGGCGGTGCGCAGCAGTCCGTTGGCATCGAGGGCGTTCGACGGAAACACCACGCGCAGCCCCGGAATGTGGGTAAAGATGGACTCGCCCGATTGCGAGTGATAAATCGCCCCGCCCGTAAGGTATCCGCCGATGGCCGCGCGAATCACAACCGGAGAGGCCCACGCGCCATTCGACCGCCAGCGCATCACGGCCAGTTCATTGTGAATCTGATGCATGGCCGGCCAGATGTAGTCGAAAAACTGGATCTCCACCACCGGCTTCATGCCCCGCGTTGCGTAGCCCACTGCGCGGCCAACGATATTCGCCTCTGCGAGCGGCGAGTTAAATACCCGCTCCGACCCGAACTCGGTTTGCAGCCCCGCGGTCAGCTTGAACACGCCGCCTTTGCCCTTGACCTCGGCCAGCGCCTCTTCGCGGCTGGCGTCGGCCACATCCTCGCCATAGACCACGATGCGCGGATCGCGCCGCATCTCGTCGTGCAGGCAGGCGTTGATGAGGTCGGCCATGGTGCGCGGACCGCCCCCTTTGTCACCGCCGGCCTTGCCCCCACCCGCGGAGCCCGGCGCCTGTGCGTGTTCTGTAGCGAAAGCTGAGCTGGTGGGGTCCAGGCTTTCGGAATACACGTGCGCCATGATATCTGCCACCTTGGGCAGCGGCGCCTCAAGCGCCCGCTCGGCGGCCACGGCAGCTTCCTGGTCCAATTGCTGTTCCAGCGCGGTGATCTGCTCCGCGGTCAGGATTCCCTCGCGCAGCAGGCGCATCTGCATCTTGGCCAGTGGATCGCGCATTGCGTCCGCCTCGCGCTCGGCCGTGGAACGATAAATCTTGTCGTCGTCAGAGAACGAATGCGAATAAGGCCGCACGCAATGGCCATGCACAAACGCAGGCCCCAGCCCGGCCCGGCAGTGCGCTACCGCCCTCTCAAATGCTCGCAGGCTGGCCTCCGGGTCGGTCCCATCCACCTCTTCAAAATGGAAATTCGGGAAGTTGGCCACCAGCCGCGAAATATTCCCGCCCGGCGTGTTCACTTCTACCGGCACGCTGATGGCATAGCCATTGTCTTCCACGCAAAAAATCACCGGCAGCCTGTTGTTTGAAGCCGTGTTGAGCGCTTCCCAGAACTCGCCCTGCGATGTTGACCCCTCGCCCAGCGAGGTAAAAACCACCTCGTCGCCGTGAAACTCAACATCCTCAAAGGCGCGATAGTCGCCTTCGGCCTTTGCCGCGGCGTCTGGATGACGGCTAAAGTAACGGCCCGCCTCAGCGCAGCCCACAGCGTGCAGCAGTTGTGTCGAGGTGGAGGAAGAGGTGCTCACAATGTGCAGTGGACGGCTGCTCCAGTGCGTGGGCATCTGCCGCCCTCCGCTGGCCGGATCGCTGGCCGCGCCCACCGCCTGCAGCAGCATCTCAGTGGGTGTAACGCCCAGCGTCAGGCACAATGCGCGGTCGCGATAGTAAGGGAAAAACCAGTCATACCCGGCCCGCATGGCCAGCGCCGCGCCCACTTGCAGCGCCTCGTGGCCCGCGCCTGAAACCTGAAAATAAACCTTCTGCTGCCGCTTGAGCATGATTTCGCGGTCGTCCACGCGGCGTGACAACACCATCAGCCGGTAGATCTCCACCATCTGTTGAGGACTCAGGCCGCCTGAGGCTGCAGCGGTTCCGGCTGCGCCGGCGCTGGGAACTGCCAGTTCCATTCCATCACTCCTCAATGGGTTTCTATTGCGGGGAAATCGATGCTCCAACCACGATTGTAACAATCCTCGGCGTTACCGAACAGCGCCCATCGCGACCTGAGGCTCAACCGGGAGGAAAGACTCCCCTGAGAGTTATCGATTCCATGGACGGGGATCATCGCCGGGAGTAGGCATATCTCCCATGGTGTAGGTCATCTTCTCTCTTACGCTGCGCGCAAGTTTTTCAATCTCAGCCACTTTTCGCAGCTGCGCCGGTGTCAGCGCATCGCTCTTCGCGCCGCGCACCTCGTCGTTCAATTCGCTTGCCAATTTCAGCAGCCTTGCCGCGTCGGACACCAAGTGCTTTTGCCGGTCGGCGTTCATCGCTTGCAATCGCTTTTGCGTAAAGATCGGATCGTCGTTGTCGAATTGCCCGAGCGTGTTCGGCGGCCGCGAGATATACGGTCCCGCAGCCGCTTGCGGCGACCCCGCGGGCGGGTTCTGCGCGCCGCCCGGCAATGCCGGAACAAGCGCCGCTGCCAGCGCCAGGCACACACCCGCTCCCCGGCTAACCGTCAACCGCCCCACCCATTCAAATCGCGGATTATTCATCGTCGACTCTCCTCGAAACCTGCCCATGGCCCCAACTTGCCGCGATTCTCTCACTTTGCTTCCGCCGACAGTTTCGCTTTCTCTCTCACGCTGCGCGCCAGGCGCTCAATCTCGTCGGCTTTGCGAATCACAGTCAGCGAAAGGGTGTCTTTGGTGGTCTTGTCCACTTCGGCTTTCAGGTCGGCGGCCAGCTTCAAAAGCCGTGCGCTCTCTTCGGCAGCCTGCTTCTCCGGTCCGGCAGTGACGGCATCGGCGCTTTGTTGCACGGTCTGCTGACTCTCTGTTTTATCGCTGATTTTCGCGCTCTGCGCAGGCTTCGCTGCGGTCGCGGGCGCCGGATCCTGGCTTTCCAGAACCCGTCCACGTACAACCGGTACGATAGAGACAATCGCTGCGAGCGCCAGAACAAGAGCCCCAGCCGGCAGGTTCCGCAACCATCGAGGGATCTTCGATGAATGGAATGGCCGCATTCGCATGGACGACCTTCCTTGCTGCGCTCGGAACTTCGTGGAGTCGAATTGAATCTCGCCGGACATCCTGAGGGTTCCCGCGCACAGTCTAATCTACATTGAAAGGTTTTGATATGTCTTGGTGGCTTCATTTTGTTTTAATGGCGCGCACGGGTTTGTTCGCGGAAGGCCGCTTTTTGGGCAAGGTGCTGGACGAGTGGGCCGTCGACGCCCAGGAGTTCATCCGCGTCAAGCTTCCGCACCTGGTGGTCATAGCCGTTGTCGCCTTTCTGCTCGTCCGGATGCTGAGCCTTGCGACCTTCCACATGAAGCGCGTGGCCAAGCGCGCCTCGACGAATCCCTCGCGCGTTGCACAGGTGACCACGCTGGCAGGAGTCATCCGCAACACCGGTCTGGCCATCGTCCTGGCCATCGCCGGTATGCAGTTCCTTGACGCGTTGGGCGTAAATCTGGCTCCGCTGCTGGCCTCGGCCGGCGTGGTGGGAGTTGCCCTCGGCCTGGCCGCGCAGAATATCGTCAAAGACATGCTCAACGGCATTCTCATCGTGATTGAAGACCAATTCAACGTGGGAGATACCGTTCGCTTGGCTGGACTGTCAGGAACCGTGGAGGCGATGACCCTGCGCAAAACCACCGTGCGCGACGGAGACGGAACCCTCTACGTAATTCCCAACTCGCAGATCACCACCGTGGCCAACCTCAGCGTCGATTATTCCGTGGCCACCGTAAACGTGAGCGTGGACTTCTCGGCCAACCCCGACATCGTGCTCGAAATGCTCAAAACTATCGCCATGGAGATTCGCAACAGCGACGAATTCCGCAAGGTCTTCGTCGCCGATCCGCAGATCCTCGGCGTGGATGCCATCAAAGGCTCGGAGCTTGTTTTTCCGGTTGTATTCAAGACGCTGCCCACCCAGCAGTACGGTCCCGTCCGGGAGTTTCGCCACCGCGTCCGCCTGGCGTTGGAAGAGCACCACATGCTTCCCGGCGACCCAAATCGTGTCTTCAATCTGTCGGGCGCAATTGCGGCCAGCCCCGGCAGCAAGTCAGAGCCTGAAGCCGCACCCGCCCACGATCCGACCCTGCTCAAGCCGCAGAGCAGCAATCCCTTCACCGGCGAGTAAATCACCCCTCGTGGCGCCGGTTCTTCAGCTTATTTCGGCCAGGGTTTCAGCCGGGCTCTCATGATCGACGTCCATGCCATTCACCTGTTGCAGAACCACCCGATCCCGGCCTGCGGCCTTGGCGGCATACAAAGCCTGGTCGGCTGTACTCAGCAACGATTCCACGCTTGCCAATACATCGGACGGGTCGAAGACCACCGCGCCCATGCTGCAGGTGATTCTGAACCGCAAGCCGCGCCAGTTTACCTGGAGCTTGGAAATCGACGCGTGCAGGCTGTCCAGTCGCTGTTCCGTTGCCTGCCGCGGAACCTGGGTCAAGACCAGCAGGAACTCCTCACCGCCGTACCGGCCGGCATGATCGTAAGGCCGGATGGCGGTCTCTACCGCCGCTGCAAACCAGCGCAGCGCCTCATCGCCGGCCAGGTGCCCATATGCGTCGTTGATGCGCTTGAAGTGGTCCAGATCGATCAGCGCCACGATCACCGTCCGATCCTCCCGCTGAGCGCGGTCCATCTCCACGGTCATCGCCCGCAAAATGGCGATGCGGTTCAACATTCCTGTGAGCCCATCGTGCGTGGCCTGGATGCGCAACCGCTCACGGCTCTTCTCAAGCTCGCGCGTGCGCTCCCCGACCATGCACTCCAGTTCCCTGCTCCTGGCCCGCAGATGCCGCTCGTAAAGCCGGTTGACCGCCGCAAATAAAAGCAGGACGGCCACGGCGCAAAGCCCATAAAACCAGTCGCTCCTCCACCACGGCGCAAGAATTTTCACCCGCACCTTGACGGCCGCAGATTCCGCTCCCAGGCTGGAATTGCCGGCCATCGCCTCGAAGGTATAATTTCCTGGCGGCACCGCTGAAAACACCGCCAGCCCATTTTGGCTTTCAGCCCAATCCGGCTCCAGTCCCTGCATCCGGTACTTGAAGGCCAGTTCACTGCGGTTGCGCATCGTCGACGACAGAATCTGAAGCTGCAAAGGGGTTGCCGACCAGGGCAGCGTGATCTCTTGGGCGGCAGGGTAAAGGCTGTCTCCACGCCGGATTCCGGTCACCGAGACGGCCAGTGGAATCGGATCGAAGACACGCTCCGGATGAAGCAGGTGCGCCAGCCCGTCGCTGGTTCCAATCCACAGCGAGCCGTCGGAGTCGTTGAGCATCACACCTTGATTCACATCGTTCCAAATCAGGCCGGACTCCTGGGTCAGGTGGCGCCAGCTTAGCCCGTTCCACACCACTAATCCAGCATCCGTGCCCAGCCAAACCCATCCCCGGCGATCTGAAAGCACCGCCAGCGTACCCAGCGAACGCAGCTCCTGTGGCAGCACCAACTGCCATGCTTCAAGCCTGCCCCCGCCAACGGTCAGGCGCCACGTGCCTGCCCGGTCGCCGGTAACCCAAAGGTTGCCGTCCGGAGCGCAGGTGATATCGAGCAGAGGGCCGTTCAGCTTTGTCATGCCATCCACCGGCGGCTCGGTCCAGCGACCGTCTTCAAACCGCAGCAGGCGGTTTTTGGCCAGGAACCAGAACGTGCCGTTCGCCGTGATACACGTCGCGTCCACTTGCGTGGATGGCGGCAGGAACGCATCCACGGCTTTCACACGGTGAGGCACAGCCTTCTGATCGCCTGGCTCGCGCTCGTAAATGCCCGCATCGGTGGTAAAAAACACCCGTCCCGATGCGTCAGACACTGCACGCGTGATAAATGCCGGCAACTTTCCGGTTTGCTCCGTCTTGCCGGTCTTCGGATCGATATGAAGCACCGAAGTGGAAAACGTTCCCGCCCACAGAGTGCCGTCCGGATTGAAGCCCAATGAGTCCATTTGCCCGAAGGTCCACCGGCGTGAGGCAAACAGCGGGCCAGACGAGCCGCTGCCGGGATCGACCCATGCCGGCCCCTTTTCCGTTCCAATAAACACGCGCTTGTCGCGGGAAGGAATGATGGTCCAAACCATGGCCGAAGGCAGGCCCTGGTCATCGCTCCAGCCCTCCCAGCCCTCATAGCCCACCCAGCTGTAGAGTCCGCTGCCAAGCGTGGCAAGCCACAGGTCGCCTGCCTCGTCAAACACCATCCCTTCAACATGATCGCTCAATTGCAGTCCGTTCGCTCGTCCGATGATCCGCCAGCCTTTGCTGTCCCAGCGAGCAATCCCGTCCTCGAACGTAGCCAGAATCCGTCCCTCCCGGTCTTCGATCAACGGGCCGTGGCGATACGCGTTTCCCATACCAGAACCGGGGATGCTGCGATCCACAAACCGCTCCGTCCCCTTCATCAGCACCGCCAGGTGATGCCGGCCCATTGCCCACAAAGTGCCTGCACGGTCCATCAGGACGCTGTCCCACCTGTCTTCAGCAAGTCCCTTTTCCTTGTTCCACTCGGCCAGCGTGCCGCCCGGCGCTTCAATCCGCTCCCCCGGCCTCCGCTCCACAAAGGAATAGAGCTTTTTCCCGCACCCAATCCAGATTTGACCGCCATTCAGAGCCCCGTTGACCACGTTGACGCTGGAGATTTTCTCGAGGTCTGGATTGGCTGCCACCGCGCTCGCGGGAATCAGAGGAACATAGGAGAGCAAATGGCCTTGCTCATCGTGTTCCAGCCGGAACAGCCGCTTGTTATCCACAACCAGCAGATGGCGCGCGTCTTCCACGGCCAGGCTGTTCCAGGCCCACACGTGGATCGGTTGGCTCCCTGCGGGAACAAAACGCTCACCGTCCCAGCGGTAGAGATTTTCCAGCGTGCCCGCCCAGACTATATCGTTTGCATCCACAACCAGGGCTTGAACGTTGAGCTCGGGAATTCCCTCATCGGGCCCGAAATGCTGGAAGCCGGAGCCGAGGAACCGGTAGACGCCATTCTCCGTCGCCAACCACAAAAACCCCTTGCTGTCTGCTCCTAACGCATTGCTATTCAGATTTTTCAACCCCTCAGCCTGCCGATAGGCGTGAAACACATACTGCTGCGCCTGAACGGCGGCTGCAAGCGCCAACAAACATGCCAGAACCCGGATTGAAACGTGCCTGTCCATGCCTTCCCTTGGACAAGAGACTGCCCGCGGCGAGCACCCGCACAGTTGTTATCGGCGGAATGGGAGATAAACTCTATGGAACTAGAAACTTTAGAATCAGGGCAGCGGAAGAACCTCCCCGGCGAGAGGGCGCATTAGCGCTCAAGCGGAGGGCTCAAGCCGGCCCTTCAGCGCTTCCCTCAGCGCCCCGGCATCGGTAATGGGCGGCAGGCAAGTGCGCCCGCGGCACACCAGCGCCCACGCCTCAGCCCCGGCCGGCTTCGGAACCTGAAGCAATGTCTCTTCCAGCGCCTCGGGAATCCCGCCCGCAACCAGTTGCGAGGGGTCACTGCGCATCACCGTCCTGTTGATTGCGAACCGTCCCGCCGCCGCTGCCTCAAGCCGCACCGCGTCGGGCCCCGAGCCCACAATCACCACCTGCACTGGATCGAGCAAAAACCGCTCCAGTGCCAGCCCATAGCTGCCCGCGTAAAGCCCAAAATGCTCCACAATGCCCGCAAAGCAGCCCAGCGTATCCTCCGCAACTTCGCCAAATTCCGCGCGCCCGCTCAGTGCCTCAAGCCGCACCAGCGCCGCAGCGGCGGTAGGATTGCCTGCGGGGGTGGGCGTGTCCTGCAACGGCTTGCGCCGCGCCATGAGTGCCCCCAGCGGCGTTGCCCCATCCTCAACCGCGGCCGCATCAAAGAACGCTCCTCCCGTCCGGTCGTAGAAATGCGCGATCATGGCATCCGCCAGCTTCACTGCCGCGCGATAAAAGCTCATATTTCCGCTCGCAATCCACGCGTCGATTGCGGCATGCGCCGTGAAGGCGTAATCGTCCAGCGTGCCCGGCACTTTGTTCGCCGCCTCGCCCGGCGCTTCCTTATCGCCATAGGCGATCACGTGATCAAGCGCGCCTGCCCCGTCCCATGCCTCGGCCAGCAGCCGTTCCAGCGTGAGCAATGCAAACTCCCGCGCCGATTCCAGCCCCAACGCGCGTGCCGCCTCCAGGTAGGCCGTCACCGCCATCGCGTTCCACCCGGTGTAGAGCGTCCGGTCAATGAACGGCGTCGTCCGCAGGCTGCGGGCCGCCAGCAGCTTGCCCCGCGCGCTGTCGCGCAGCGCCCGCAGGTGCTCTTCCGCCTGCCCGGTTTCCGCCGCCATCTCCGCGACCGTGTGGTTCACATGCAAAACATTCTTGGCCGGGTTGTGGTGCATATCGCCCAGCTCGCCAATGTCCCAGTAAATTTCCGCGAAAGCCAGCTCCGCTCCGTCCAGCACCGCGCGCGCTTCGTCCAGCGTCCAGGTAAAGTAATCGCCATCGTCGTCCAGGTTGATGTCCGCATCCTGCGAGGCGTAAAAGCCGCCGCGAGCGCGGTCGGTCATAGTCGAGTCGAGCCAGCCCACAATCTCGCGCGCGGTCTCAACAAAATCCTCGCGGCCCATGCTCTCAAAGCCGTGAACGTAGTTGCGCAGAAGCTCTGTGTTGTCGTAGAGCATCTTCTCAAAGTGAGGAACCACCCAGCGCTCATCCACGCTGTAGCGATGAAACCCGCCCCCGAGCTGGTCGTAGACGCCGCCTCGCGCCATTTTTTCGAGCGTCGTAGCGAAGGCCGCTCCAGCCTGCTCGTTGCCGCGGTTCTCAGCCACTCCCAGCAGCAGATCGAGCACTGATGGATGCGGAAACTTGGGCTGCGAACCGAATCCGCCATTGCGCGGGTCAAACTTCGCCAGCGCCGACGCGGCGATTTTGTCCACCAGGCCCAGTGTCAGCTCGCCGCCGCGTCCGGAAAAACTCTCATTGTGCTCGATGGCCGCCATCACGCTGCCAGCGGTCTCAAGCGCTTCATCGCGCCGCTCGCGCCACACCTGCGCCATGGCCAGCAGAACCCGTCCAAAGCCCGGCCGGCCATACCGGTCTTCGCGTGGAAGATAGGTGCCGCCAAAGTAAGGCCGACCATCGGGAGTGAGAAACGCCGTCAGCGGCCAGCCCCCTTGCCCGCTGATGGCCGAAACCGCAGCCTGGTAGCGCGCGTCCACATCGGGGCGCTCGTCGCGATCCACCTTCACAGCCACAAAGTCTCGATTGATCAGCGCGGCAATTTCCCCGTCCTCGTACGACTCACGGTCCATCACGTGGCACCAGTGGCACCACACCGCGCCGATGTCCAGCAGGATGGGCTTATCCTCGGCCTGCGCTCGGGCAAAGACCGCTTCGCCCCACGCATGCCACTTCACCGGCTGGTGCCGCGCCGAGCGCAGATAGGATGAAGCTGCGTTTTCCAGCAGGTTGGTGTGTTCGGGCGTTGGGGAAGCGTCCTTGTCCATGGGCTGAGAATATAGGACCGGTGCCACAAGCTGCCAGCGCGGGACGGTCGTAACTCCGACCCTCAGCCCTCGAGCACCACCGCAACGGCTCCGGGCGCCAGTTCCAGCTTCCCCGGCCACGGCTTCGGATCAGGCTGCTCCGGAGAAACCCATTTCAATCCCTCCGCCTGCGCATTCTCCAGAGCAACTTCGCAAACGACAGCGTCCGCATCGCTCATGTTGGCAAAGGCAACCGCCCGCAGACCATCCTTGCGCCGGAACACCGAATAAGTGCTCAGTAACTCGCCTTTTGCGGTTACCTGCGCGCCTAGCGTGTCGCGAAACTCCGCGTCCCACAGCCACTCTTTGTATTTGCGCCTTAAGTCGTCCACCGCACGCCCATAACTCATTGAAACCGGCATCTCGTCCAGCTCGCCGTGGAAGTCGCGCGGTTCATAACTCATTGAGAAGCGGTAAAGCAGGCAGGCATTGATCATTTGCCTGTCGTTCCACCCTGTAACTGCCACTGACATGGGTGCAAATGGGTCGATATATCTGCCCATGGGAACAAAGCCACGGCCGATCCGAAAGTAAGACATGTTATAAGTCTGTAACTCAATATCGTAGGGCGATTCACCTGCGAACACAAACTTCTCTGCATCGACGATGGTCCGGAATCCATCAATCAGCGGCACATCTCCTGAAAAAACAGCTCCCGGAAAAGGATGGCCATGAGTTTTCGAGAAGCAGTAGGGGCTCATGTGCCAAAAACACTCGTCATACAAAATCCCGCTTGCGCCTAGCTCGACGCTCTTCCGAAACTCCTCCAGCGCCCTCTTTCTCCATGCCGGGCTGGCCTGGCACATTCCAACTCCATGCCTGGCGTTGATACCGGCGATTTGGGTAGGCGTGTCATAGTTATACCCGTTGAATTGGTAGGGATCTCCGTATGGGTCTTCCACGGCAAACTTGCGAAACTGGCTGGCATAGTCCGGCGCTGTCACGTCGGCCCATGCGTATTTGTTGAAGAGAACGATCTCAACGCCCATTTCCTTGCTTGCTGCGATTGCGTCTTTGAATTCCTGCTTGGTGCCCAGTTTAGGCTCGGTGTCGTGCAGCGGAAAGTCGCGGTCCTGGCCGCCAATCTGCCATCCCGTCAGTTGGATCGCCTTGACTCCCCAGCGCTTGCAGGCCTCGGCGTACTTGACCAGGTCCTTGTAGGGAAACTCAAGCCTGTCTTCCGATGAGTTGATCTGAATCTGCTGCCAACTGTGCACGTCCCGTACCCACGCGGGCATATTCGGCGCTTTCAACCATGTGCCGCGCCAGTTTTTGTAGATCTCCGCGCCTGCGTGCCAGTCGCCCGCAAAAGGTTCAAACACCAGTGCCTCTGAGCGCTGGCTGCCGCCGGGCTCCACGAAACACAGGTGATTTGGGTCAATGCCAATGGCCGAATCCCCCACTTTGCCGGAAGAATCGATGTCGCTCGAGTTGAATGAATCGACGTATGCAGGGGACAAATACGTGCAGATTTGCACCACTTGTTTTTGGCCCTGATCGTGGTAGCCAACATAGAGTCCGTGCGAGTCGCTCAGCACCAGAAGGAACTGAGTATCCGTGCCAAGGTTGCGCAATTGCGCCGGGGTATCATATCCGTAGTATCCAACCTCATTTCCAAAACCAGGCCAGAGGCTCCTCGAGCCCATTCCGCTGTAACTCCACGAAACCTGCCGCATTTTTTTGTCATCACTGGGAGGCCTCAGCCCTTTTAGCCGCGGATAACTATAACTTTCAATTGTTGCCTGGCTGCCGTTGCGAACTTCGTAACTGAAATGGACGCCCGCACCTTCAAGCCGGACGGTCTCTGTTACTTCGATGTCGAGCTTGCCCATCCTCGGGCTATCAAAGCCGCTCCAGGTGATCGTCGCGTGCGCGCCGTCCGACTCGATGCGCGGCTTAGCGGTGCTGTGCTCGGTCAGGTAATGAAAGCGATGCTCCGGGGCCGGAACGTGCAGCCGCATTCCCGCGCCGCGCATCTTCCAAGCCTGGTCCTTTGACTCCAGCCTGTCCACGCACCCGGTCTCCCGGTCGATGGCCACCAGCGCGTGGTCGTTTTCCAGAACCAGCAAATCCGGCGAGCCTGCGGCAGTGCTTGCCGCCGCTGCGTTCGCCATCAGCCCCGTGGCGCCGGCGCCAAATGCCGTGCCTAGAAATTTGCGGCGCGATAAAGTCATGCAGCCACCTTCCCATGAATTAAATTGGGGCCTGCTTTTTCTTCAGCCGCGGTCCCGCAGGAAAGCTTACACCAAGCCGCCGCCCCGTAGGAGCCGCAGGCCCCATCGCCCGCCAATTCGCATTTCAGTTATGGCTTGGTCGCAAGAACCAGCGGCGACGGCCCATGGGTCGCCAGCGTGCGCGCATCCACAAATCCCGCCTCGCGTAGCCACTCGCTGATCTCCTCGAAGGAATAGGTGCCACCGCAGTCGGTATTCACCAGCATATTGACCGCGAAAATCAGTCCATTCACCGGCCCGGTTCTCTCCGCGTTCACCAGAAACTCGGCAATGGCAATGGTTCCACCAGGGGCGAGCGCGTCAAACGTCTTCTTGAGCAGCGCCTTGCTGCGCTCAACTCCCTCGCTATGCAAAATATGGCCCAGCGTCGCCACGTTGTGGCCGCTCCCGAATTCCGCCTGTTGCAAGTCTCCCGCCACAAAATTGAAGCGGTCGATCAGTCCGAATCGCGTGACCGTGTTGCGAGTTACCGGAAGCACGCCGGGCCAGTCGACGGCCGTGACATGAACTTGCCCGCTGCTCTGGGCCAGAGCAATGCCCCACACTCCCGAGCCCGCAGCGAGGTCAAGCACGCTCACCGCGCTGCCAGCGCTGCTCAAATTAAGATGGCCGGCTAGCTCCTGGGCTACTTGATAACTCATGGGGAAAATGTCGTTGACAAACTCCGCGAAGAAATCGCTCCCCGGCCCCTGCTGGTTGACCGCCGCGACCGGCTTTCCAGTCGCCACCACCTCGTTCAGATGAAGCCACTTGGGCAGAAGGTGTTCGCTGGTGTGGCGAATCAGTCCGCCCTGAAAGCCAGGCTTGGTGCTCACTAGAAATGCTGCGCTCTCAGGCCTAAGCGCGTATTTGCCCTGAGCGTCTTTGCCCAGAAAATCGAGGCCCACCAGCAAATTCAGAATCGCGCTCAGTCCGCGCTCCGAGGCGCCGGTCGCCTCATGAATTTCGCGCAGGGATTTGGGGCCGCTGTCCAGCGTATCAAAAACGTGGTGACGGATCGCTGCCTCAAGAACCAGGGCCGGAGCATAGGCAAAAGCAAGTTGATTGATGCGCTCCGGCGTCACCGGCGCAGAAACTGAAGTTGTCATATCGACCTCGCTTGAAGGGGGATTGAATTCGGGAAGACCGCAGGGGAAGCATAGCAGAGAGCAAGCGGGGCAGACATCAATTCTTGTGACTCGGCCTCAACTCAGCAGTTGCTTCGCCACCTTGACATATAACTCCACCGCTTCCAGTAACTCTTTCTTGGCCAGCCTTTCGTGCGGCGTATGAGCCACATGAATGGACCCCGGTCCCAACAGCAGCGGTTCGCCCCAGTTAGTCAATTGCGGAATGTCGGTTGCAAACTTGGCGATCATGGTGGGTAACCCCTCCACCGCGCGCAGGCGCACGAAAGGCGTGTCGAGGGTGAACTCAACCGTTGCCAATCCGCCCGCGGCCTCTTGCAGCGCGGCTCGCACCACGGCTGAGTCGCTCACCGTGCGCACCAGCACCTGCGCCTCCGCCTTGTCGGCAATCACGTTGGGCGCATGGCCGCCGTGAATCTGGCCGATGTTCAGCGTGCTCGGCCCCACGTCTTCGAGCACCGGCAGCGGCATTGCCAGCACCCTCCCCAGCACTTCCACTAACTTATGAACAGCGCTATCGCCCAACTCCGGATAGGCCGAGTGTGCCATTTTGCCTGTGCTCTTGAACGCTGCACGAAGAGCTCCCTTTGAGGCCAACGCCAGACGGTTGTCGGTAGGCTCCCCGTTGATCAGGAAGCGGCTGCCCTTGGGCGTTAAATTGGCCGCCTTCGCCCCAGCCGAGTCGCGCTCCTCCCCGCTCACAAACAACAACCCAATCCGGAATCCCTCCGCGCGAAGCACCTCTGCCGCTGCCGCCTGTGCGGCAATGATTCCCTTGGCATCCGATACGCCGCGGCCATACAGGAACTCCGCATCCTCGCTGAAGGGGATATACGGCGGAACGGTGTCCATGTGCGTTGAAAACACCAGGTCGGGCGTTTCGCCTGCCCCGCCCGCGTACACGTTCCAGCGCTCGCCCGCAGCCAGGCTCTCTTCCGGTTGCGGGACGGGCGTCTTCTCGACAGCCCACCCGCGCCCTGCCAGAAAACCCGCCAGAAACTCCCCGACCGGGCCCTCGTGGTAGGTGGTGGATTCGAATTCGCACAACTGGCGGGTAAACCCGATGGGATCAATAGGTTCAAGGAGAGAATGATCGGTCATAATACTGCCAGAATATCCTAATCACCGCGCGCCGCTTGGAGCGTTGCCGACCGGGCAGGCCCGCCCCTCCAGACTTCGTTCGCCCAAAATACTCTCAAAGGTAAATATTTCCAGATGGGAAATCCATGCGTCTGGGCGTAGAATGGTGGGTGGAATGACCGCAACAATTGCCCCCGTGCTACCCGGTTCGCGTTCGGATAGCTCCAGTCCGGCAGCCGCAAGGATGCGCAGTGTGCATTTGAACGGCCCCTCAGGCCGGCTTGAGGCGTTGTTAAATCTGGGCGCTCCCCATGCGCCTTTTGCCGCGCTGGTCTGCCATCCCCATCCGCTTTTCGGCGGCACAATGCACAACAAGGTTGTTTACCACGCCATGAAGGCCCTCAACGACCCCGATTGGGGACTTGGCTGGCCGGTGCTGCGCTTCAACTTTCGCGGAGCCGGCTTGAGCCAGGGAGTCCACGACGGAGAGGCGGAGAGCGGCGATGTGCTGGCGGCGCTCAACTGGCTTCAAAGCGAATTCAATCTGCCGCTGGTTGTGGTTGGTTTCAGCTTTGGCGCGGCCATGGCGGTTGCTGCTTGTTGCGCCCACTCAACGGATTCCGCGCGCATTCACGCACTGGCCGCCCTTGGCCTGCCCACCGAGTCCGCGGGACGCAATTATTCCTATACCTCGCTTTCCAGCTGTACCATTCCCATGCTCTTTCTCAGCGGAGACCACGACCAGTTCGCGCCTGCCGCACAGTTGGCGCAAGTGGCCGCGGAAGCCGCGGATCCCAAACGGCTGCTGCTCCTTCCTGGCGCCGATCACTTCTTTTCCGGTCAACTCGAGCCCATGCAACAAGCGCTCGCCGGTTGGCTGCAGGAGCAACTGCCATGACCCCGGTCGCCGACATCGCCCTTGAAGCTCAGCACGCAACCGCTACGAAAATCTTTACCGGCGCCCTCGAGGCCTGCAACATTGCAACCGCTTTTGACCGGCGCATTCGCTTTGAGGGCCATACGATGCACCGGCTTCTGCCCGACGGCAGCGGTCCGGCCACCATCGATCTCTCCTGCTTCAAACGCATCTTTGTCATTGCCCTGGGCAAGGCCGCCTGCCCCATGCTCGAAACCCTGCTCGAGCGCATGAAGCGCCGCCAGGGACTGCGCGGCATCTGCTGCTCTAACCAGTTGCCCAAATGCCGCAACTGGCGTATCCGCTACTTTGAAGGCGGCCATCCAGTGCCCAACGAAGACTCGTTCGCGGCCGCCCGCGCTTCGCTGGCCCTGCTCAAAAAAGCCAGGAAAGACACGCTGATCTTCTTCCTCATCTCCGGGGGTGGTTCGGCCATGTTCGACCTGCCGCTCGATCCCCAGATCACCCTCGACGAGACCATCCAGTTTCATAATCTGCTGCTGGAATCCGGTGCGCCCATCAGCGAAATGAATACCCTGCGCAAGCATTTTTCCGCGGTCAAAGGCGGCCGACTGGCCATGGCCTCTCCAGAGGCCGCCAAGGTAAGCCTGCTGCTGCCCGATGTGCCCCTGCGCTCGCTAGACGCGCTCTCATCCGGCCCAACCTCGCCCGACCACTCCACCGTTGCCGAAGTCCGGGAGCTCCTGGCCAAGTACCAGCTGGCCCCCAAGCTGCCACCCTCCATTCGCGCCTTCTTTGAGCGCCAGGACCTGCCTGAGTCGCCCGGCAACAAGGGCTGGCTTCCGCCTTTTTTCCCCCGCATACCCAAGGCCGAGGCCATTCCCGCGCGCCGCGTCACTGCCGCCTCCACCATGACCGGCGAGGACGTGGCCTTTCGCGATTCGGTCTTCGAGATTCTGCTCTCAAGCCACGACCTGGTAGAAAACGCCCGCGCCCTGGCTGAAAAGGCCGGCTATTACACCGCCGTCGACAACAGTTGCGACGATTGGGACTACGCCGATGCCGCCCGCTACCTGCTGGAGCGCTTCCACACCTTGCGTGCCGCCCACCCGCGCCTCTGCCTCATCTCAGTCGGAGAGGTTACCGTTACCATTGACCGCACGCCCGGAGCCGGTGGCCGCAATCAGCAGTTTGTCATGGCCTGCGCGCTCGAGCTTGAGGGCCATCCCGGCGAAAAGCTCACCGTCTTCAGCGCCGGCTCAGACGGCATCGACGGAAACACCCGCAACGCCGGAGCCATCGCCGACCCCACCACAGTGGCTCGGGCTCATACCTTCGGATTCCACCTGAAAGAGTCGCTGGCCGCTTTCAACGCCTGTCCCATGTTCACCGCGCTGGGCGATGCCGTGGTCACTGGCCCCACCGGCCAAAACCTCCGCGATCTCCGCCTGCTCATCGCCGAAGGGGAGTAAGCAGCGTGTGCCCCCGGTGTCCCGATGGCCTTCGTAACGATGAGGATGCCCCTGATCCCTCGCTTTGCATGCGGCGCTGCCGGATTAGCGACAGAAACCGTCCGTCGCTTTTGGGGACCGGGGAGGGTGCAAAGCGGCCGAACGCTGTAGTGGGCTTACGAAGGAATCTACCGGTTGACTAACGAAACCATCGGCGCTGACCCCGAGCATAACAACGGCAGTGTCGCCTATGGCCTTGACCCCGTGGGCAACCGGCTTACAGAGAACTCATCGCTGCCTGGAATCAGCTCCGGCTCGTTCGGTTACAACGCCGATGACGAAGTTTCCTCCGAGAGCTACGACCTGAATGGGAACACCATCGCCGCTGGCGGCAAGGCTTTCACCTACGATGCGGAGAACCATCTTACCGGCATGAGTGCGAGCGGCACGACGGTCAGCATTGTCTACGATGCCTTCGGCAACCGTGTGGCCAAGACGGTGAACGGCGTCACCACGCGCTACCTGGTCGAGGACGACGTAAATCCGACTGGCCTGCCGCAGGTAATGGAGGAGATTGTCGGCGGTGCAGTCGATCGCGTCTATGCCTACGGCCTCCAGCGCATCAGCGAAGATCAGATTGTAAACAACGCTTGGGCTCCGAGTTTCTACGGGTACGACGGCGCGGGCAGCGTACGCCAGTTGACCAACGCCGCTGGAATCGTTACCGACACCTACGAATACGACGCCTTCGGGAACAAGGTCAACTCAACCGGCCCCACGCCCAACAACTACCTCTATCGCGGCGAGCAGTACGATCCCGATCTCAGCCTCTACTATCTGCGGGCGCGCTACATGAACCCCGTCACCGGCAGGTTCCTGTCCCGCGATCCCAGGCCCGGTCACATCGCCATTCCACGGTCGCTCCACAAATACCTCTACACGAGCGACGATCCGGTCAACCGAATCGATCCCCGAGGCAAAGCAGACCTGGAAGAAGAGGAACTCGAAGCGCCGGAATCCGAAACCGCTGCGGAAACTGAGAAAGCTCTTGGTGGCCGTATCAATTGCATCCTCACCGCGGCCGGGGACGCCTTCGGTGCGTGGAGCGCTATCGAATCGGGTGACCTCTTGGCCTCGGGCGGCGCAGTGGTCAGTCTGGCGGCAGATTGGGAGAGCTGCTCGGGAGAGGCGGAAGGAGCAGGGTGCTGCTTTGCCGCAGGCACGCCGGTTCACACCAACCATGGCAACGTTCCGGTAGAGAAGGTCGAAGTGGGCGATGAGGTTGTCTCGCGTAACCGCGAGACCGGCAAGCTGGGGTCGCAGCCGGTCACGGCTCTAACTCCCTTGCACAAGGATGGGCTGCTTGAGATGCGTATCGAGGGTGAGCGAACGCCCTTGCGTCCGAGCGCCGATCACCCGTTCTGGGTCACGCGCGGCGCGGCCGGCCCGGCGTGGATCGAGTCTGGTAGGATGCGGGTGGGCGATCTGCTTGAGACTACTCAGGGCAACTGGCGCCGGGTGGTGGCAATTACGCCGCTCCCAGGCCAGGAAACCGTCTACAACTTCACCGTCGATCTGAACCACGATTACTTCGTCGGTGAAACCGGGTTCCTGGTTCACAATGCCAACTGCCCTTGCCACGGCAATACATTAGGGGACCAACCGACTACTCTTTATGGATTGCCAGACCTTGAAAATCCAGAATCTGACCTGCCTGCGAAATGGGGAATTACGAGTAATCCTCTCGGAGAGAGGTATTCAGGACCTTACTTGGAAAGCGTGGGTGCGGGTGATCCCATTCCCCTCATGACCGGTCCGAGATGGAAGATGGCTCAGATTGAACGTGAACTCACTTCGAGATGGCCGGGAAGATTGAATAAGGAGCCTTGGCGTGGATGTTTGATAGGGATGCCGTAACGGGAAGGTCTGAGATGAGCAAAGATTGGACAGTAAAAATACGAGAAACTCATTGGGAGGATGTTCCAGCTTCGATTCATTCCGAGAGAAAACGTCTCAATGAGTTGCTTTCGAAGTACTGCCGGGGGCCGTACGATGACAAGGAGATTGTCATCGTTCTTGGCTTGTGGCTGGAGGAAAAAGGCGGCAGGCCGTTCAAGCGCAGCGGCGTGAGGTTGGAGAACCCAGTCAAGAATATTGTTGGTGCGCGCATTGATGTTAAGATGGCCGACTGGAATACCCCGCTTCCTGCATACCGGAACTTTCTTTGGAGGAATGTGGAAAAGGGGATTTGGGGATGTATCGAGACACTGAAGAAAAAGCAGATGGTAATGAGCGTGGATGTGGATAGGCTTCGCCGTGATCTTGCTCTAGTCGAAAGTGAGTTTCTCGGGGTGAACCGGGAGTCAAAACCGGAATCGCGTGCGCTTAGGCCAAATGCGCCCACAGAAGAACTGACATTTGTGGGAGCATCGGACGATGAAATGGACCGGATCGTCATACAGTACCGGATAACGGGCGATAGAAACGGCCCGGATCACGACAGGCGAATAGCAATAGAGAACTTCCTACATGAATGCTTAACCGGAGCCGGTCTTGGGAACTGTGATGGTGGGGATATCGGCAGCGGCACGATGAACATCTTTTGCTTTGTCTCAGATTCCAAGAAGGCTCTGAAGGTGATCACGAAGGCACTGCGCGACAGCGGCAATCTTGACGATGCGGTGATAGGGTTGCGCGACCGGGGTGAGGACAAGGTCGTGTGGCCTCCCGATTACGCCGGAGAGTTTTCTCTCGTGTGAGTCCGAGCGTCCGCCCCGTCCATCCACTCCTGAATTAGCATCCCGAAGAGCACGCCGCCTGCGGTGTCGGGATGAGGTGGACACGTCATGTATGAAAGCGCCTCTTGTCAAGCGATGATTTGTTTTTGCTTTTCGGGCTTTTGGGGAGATTCGGCGCAGAGAAATCCTGTTGGCGCGGACGAAGCAGTCGGTGCGCCGAGAGTGTTTTTTCCTTAGCTGCGTTTTTTGCTTTTGTTCTTGCTTTTCTCCTTGTAGGTGGTTCCCGCCGTCCAGATCGCTCGTTGCAGTCGGCTTCGTCTTGAGCCATATATTCGCCGTGCGTTCCGGCATGAGCATTTTGGATCGGGCGCCGCATTCACCCCGAGGTCTTCGCACTGACCAGACGTGTCTCGCGTTTGTCCGAACTTGGACGAAGTTGTTTTTCAGCCGGTGATGCGCGGCCGTGGGGCGCGATAGTGTTGT
>JBEKEQ010000001.1:0-113606 GCA_050013735.1 Occallatibacter sp. | reverse complement strand
AGTACCAGCTACGAAAGGGATGCAGGGACTTTTATGGCGAAGGAAAAATTTGATCGCAGCAAGCCGCACGTGAATGTTGGAACCATCGGTCACATCGATCACGGCAAGACGACGTTGACGGCGGCCATCACCAAGGTGTTGCAGAAGCACAATCCGAAAAACACGTTCCGTTCGTTCGACTCCATCGACAACGCGCCTGAAGAGCGGGAACGCGGCATCACCATCGCCACGGCGCACGTGGAGTACGAGACCAAGAACCGGCACTACGCGCACGTCGATTGCCCCGGCCACGCCGACTACATCAAGAACATGATTACCGGCGCGGCGCAGATGGATGGAGCAATCCTGGTGGTTGCGGCCACTGACGGCCCCATGCCGCAGACCAAGGAGCACGTGCTTCTGGCCCGCCAGGTGGGCGTGCCCTGCATCGTGGTCTTTCTCAACAAGTGCGACGCTGTCGAAGACGGCGAGCTGATCGACCTGGTGGAGATGGAAGTGCGCGAGCTTCTGTCGAAGTACCAGTTCCCCGGCGACGACGTGCCGGTGATTCGCGGCTCCGCTTTGGGCGCCTTGAACGGCGAGCCGCAGTGGGAAGCCAAGATCGACGAGCTGATGGATGCGGTCGACAAGTACGTTCCGCAGCCCGAGCGCGCGGTGAACCTGCCGTTCCTGATGCCGATCGAAGACATCTTCTCCATCTCCGGCCGCGGCACGGTGGTCACCGGCCGCATCGAGCGCGGCAAGGTGAAGGTGGGCGAAGACGTTGAGATCGTGGGCTTCCGCGAGACGCGCAAGACGGTTTGCACGGGCGTGGAAATGTTCAAGAAGCAGCTGGACGAAGGCCTGGCGGGCGACAATGCGGGCCTGTTGCTGCGCGGCATTCCCAAGGAAGACGTGGAGCGGGGAATGGTGCTGGCCAAGCCGGCGTCGATCACGCCGCACACGGTGTTCAAGGGCGAAGTATATGTTTTGAGCAAGGAAGAAGGCGGCCGTCACACGCCGTTCTTCAAGGGCTACCGGCCGCAGTTCTACTTCCGCACCACCGACGTGACGGGAGTGGCGGAGTTGCCGGCGGGCGTGGAGATGGTGATGCCGGGCGACAATGTTCAGCTTGAGGTTGAGCTGATCACGCCGGTGGCGCTGGAAAAGGGTCTGCGCTTTGCCATCCGCGAAGGCGGCCGCACGGTAGGCGCCGGAACGCTGTCGGAAATAGTGAAGTAAGTCAGTGGTCAGTTGTCAGTGATCAGTGAACAGCAAGAGCGTCAGTTGAGAATGCGAAGGGTTTCAAGAAACAAGAAAACTGATCACTGTTCACTGACCACTGTGCACCGTGACCCGAAGGGGAACAAATGGTAGGTCAAAGAATACGCATCCGGTTGAAGGCATACGACTATCGCGTGCTGGATAATTCGACCGGCGAAATCGTGGAGACGGCCAAGCGTACCGGGGCAACGGTTGCAGGCCCTATTCCATTGCCGACGATGAAGAACAAGTATTGCGTTCTTCGTTCGCCGCACGTCGACAAGAAGTCGCGCGAGGCGTTCGAGATTCGCACCCACAAGCGGCTGATTGACATTTTGGAACCGACGCAGCAGACGGTGGACGCGCTGATGAAGCTCGACCTCCCGGCCGGCGTCGATGTCGAGATCAAGGCGTTTGAGAAGTAGTTGTCAGTAATCAGTTGTCAGTTGTCAGGAAGTGCGCTGGCTGACAGGCATCGATAAGAAACTGAAAACTGTGAACTGACAACTGACAGCTGTATTTCCGGCAGTGCGATGAATTCAAGATCGCATGATGAGGTGAGGAAGACATGGCAGTTACGGGAATTTTAGGTAAAAAGATCGGCATGACGCAGGTCTTCGACGACAAGGGCGACGTGCACCCCATCACGGTGCTGCAAGCGGGCCCGTGCGTAATTACGCAGTTGAAGACGCTGGCCAGGGACGGCTACGATGCCGCGCAAATCGGGCTCGTGGAGTTTGTCAAGTCAAAGAATGTAACCAAGCCGCAGTCAGGGCACTTTGCCAAGACAGAGGCCCCACCTGTAAAGGTGATCAAGGAAGTGGATCTTGAGGCGGACGCCGAGGGCGCCGTCAACACCAAGGCCGGCGACCGGGTTTTGGTCGACATTTTTTCCGACGCCAAGTTTGTGGATGTGATCGGCACCTCGAAGGGCCGCGGTTTTGCCGGCGTGGTGCGCAGGCATCATTTCGGCGGCGGACCCAAGTCGCATGGACACATGTTCCAGGTGCAGGGTTCGATCGGCGCATCCAGCTTTCCCTCGCGCGTGTTTCCGGGCCAGCGCATGCCGGGCCACATGGGAGCCGAGCAGGTGACGGTGCGGAATCTGCGCATCCGCGGCATCGATCTGGATGAAAACCTGTTGATGGTGGAAGGCGCGGTGCCGGGATCGCGCGAAGGGTACGTATTGATCTCCAAGGCCAAGAGTCCGCCGCGTGAGCGCCGTGGCTTTGCCGGCTCGGGCACAGTGGATCCGTTGAAGGCTTCGAAGAAGGCCGGCGGCAAGAGGAAGTAACAAGCACTCAGCTCTTGGCTTTCAGTTTTTCTTGCGGGAGCCAGGATGATTGCTTTACCGATGGAAAGGCTGAAAGCTGATGGCTAAAAGCTGACAGCTGGTGGGAAGAAGACGATGGCAAATGTGGATGTATTGAATTTGAGCGGTGAGAAGGTAGGCTCGTTGGAGCTGGCCGACGCGCTATTCGCGCCCGACCAGGTGAACGAGGCCCTGCTGTGGGAAGCGGTGAAGCACTACCGCGCCTCGCTGCGCCAGGGCACGCACAAGACCAAGAGCCGCACTGAAGTTGCCGGTTCCGGCAAGAAGCTGTGGAAGCAGAAGGGCACAGGCCGGGCTCGCATCGGCTCCGTCCGGTCGGCTCTATGGCGTCACGGCTACACGGTGCACGGGCCCCAGCCGCGCAGCTACGACTATGCTTTCCCGCGCAAGAAGCTGCTGGGCGCGCTGCGCTCGGCCCTGGCCTCGAAACTGGCCGACGGCAAGCTGACGGTGGTCGACACGCTTGAGCTGAAGGAAGCCAAGACCAAGCTCTACCGGGCGGCGCTGGACAAGTTGAACGTAACCCGCACGGCCCTGCTGGTGGAGAACGGCAAAACGCTTAGCCACGCTCTTTTGCTCGGCGCGCGCAACCTGGCCGGCGTGGAACTGGTGCTCAACAACGAAGTGCACCCCTACGATCTGCTGCGCTATGAGCGGGCCATCTTCTCAAAGGCCGCTATCGAGCAGATTGCAGAGATGCTCCAAAAGAATGCGTCGAAACGCAAGATCGCCGCAACCACGGAGGCAGCGTAATGCCCACACTTTATACCGTGATTCGCAAGCCGCTGATTACTGAAAAAGGGCTGAGCGTCAAGGAGACTGAAAAGACTTTGGTCTTCGACGTGGCGCCCGATGCCACCAAAACCGAAGTCAAGCAGGCCGTTGAGGCGCTCTTCAAGGTGAAGGTGGCCGCGGTCCGCACCGCAAATGTGATTGGCAAGGAACGCCGCCGCGGTAAGTTTGCGGGCTTTCGGCCGGACTGGAAGAAGGCTTATGTCCGGCTGAAGGAAGGCGAAAAGCTGCCTGAGTACGTGAGCAATCTGTAAGGCAGTTCGTAGTCCACAGTTCGCAGTTCACAGTTAAAGGTGGATGCGGCTGGGGGCGGACAAGCTGAGAACTGCGAACGAAGAACTGTGAACTGGTAGGACAAAGACGATGCCAATCAAGACATACAGACCGATAACGCCGACGCTGCGGTTCCAGACCTCTCTGGTGAACGACGACCTGACGACGTCCAAGCCGCACAAGCCGCTGTTGGCGGTGAAGCAGCGCACCGGCGGTCGCCGCAATACGGGCGACCTGACCATCCGTCACCAGGGCGGCGGGCATAAACAGAAATTGCGCTTGATCGACTTCAAACGCGAAAAGTACGGCGTGCCGGGGAAAGTGGCGACCATCGAATACGACCCCAACCGGAGCGCCCGCATTGCCTTGGTTCACTACCTCGACGGCGAGAAGCGCTATATCCTGCAGCCGGTCGGACTCAAGGTGGGCGCCACGGTGAGCTCGGGGCCGGAAGCGGACATCCTGGTGGGCAACGCGCTGCCGCTCAAAAACATTCCCGCCGGCACCACGGTGCATGCCATCGAGCTGCGGCCGGGCAAGGGTGCGCAGATGGCGCGGTCGGCCGGAACCCAGGCGCAGTTGGTGGCCAAAGAAGGCGATTACGCGCTGCTCAAGCTGCCCTCGGGCGAGACCCGCAAGGTGCTGGCCGAGTGCATGGCGACCATCGGCCAGGTGGGCAACACGGACCATGAAAATGTTTCCATCGGCAAGGCGGGACGCAATCGCTGGAAGGGCATCAGGCCTGCAAATCGCGGCGTGGTCATGAATCCCGTCGACCACCCGCACGGCGGCGGCGAAGGCAAGACCTCCGGAGGCCGTCATCCGGTGACCCCGTGGGGCCAGCCGACGCGCGGCTACAAGACACGCAACAACAAGCGGACTGATGCATTCATCGTCAGCCGCCGGGCAAAGTAGTAAATGCAGCTTTCAGCTATCAGCTATCAGCTTTTAGCTAGAGCGTGGCAAACGAAGATTTAAGCCGTAGCGGGCAGCTGGTTTGAGCAATGACAAGCTGAAAGCTAAGAGCTGAGAGCTAGGAGCTGATTTATGGCACGTTCGACAAAGAAGGGCCCGTTCGTGGATGCGCACCTGACCGTGAAGATTGAGGTGCTGAACCAGGCCAATGACAAGAAGGTAGTCAAGACCTGGTCGCGGCGCTCGACAATCTTTCCCGAGTTTGTGGGCCACACCATCGCCGTGCACAACGGCAAGAAGTTTGTTCCGGTGTACGTGACCGAGAACATGGTAGGACACAAGCTGGGCGAGTTTGCCCCGACGCGCATCTTCAAGGGGCATACAGGCGGAAGCAAGGCAGCCGAGGCGGGCGCCAAGCCCAGGTAGACGAGAGGAAGCTTTTAGCCGTCGGCGTTCAGCTTGACCGACAAAGAGCTGGCAGCAGATGGAAGGCAAGAGAATTCGGGGTTTGGCCAGTTGAGGCTGGATTCCGCGTGGATGAAGCTGAGAGCTGAAAGCTGAAAGCTGAAAGCTGGCGGCTCAGTTTGAGGAAGAGACAATGGCAGTCGAGACAAAAGAGTTCCGGGCCGAGGCCAAGTTTCAGCGCGTGTCGCCGCAAAAGGCGCGCCTGGTGCTGGACCTGATCAAGGGCCGGGGGGTTGAAGAAGCGCTCGCCGTGGCGGCATTCACCAAGAAGCGCATCGCCCCGGTAATCCACAAGCTGTTGACCTCGGCGGTGGACAACGCGAAGTACCTTTCCGGCGAACAGGGCCTGGATATTGACGTGGACAATCTCTACGTCAAGCTCGCCCTGGCCAACGACGGGCCGCGCATGAAGCGCATCCGCCCGGCGCCGATGGGCAGGGCCTTCCGCTACCAGCGCAGGCTCACGCACATCGTGCTTTCGGTCGCGGAGCGCGAAGCATCTGGTGGATTGGTGACCAAGGCCGAGGAATCGCCGGTCGCGGCCAAGACGGCGAAGGCGAAGATCGAGAAGCCGAAGGCAGCGCCCAAGGCGGCTAAGAAAAAGGCTGCGGCGCCGAAGGCGGCGAAGGCGGCTGAGGTAAAGGCAGAGGAACCGCAGGCAGCCGGCGACGGCGCCAAGGCGGCCAAGAAGAAGGCCAGTAAAAAGGCCTAGAAGGATTTGAGAGGAAAAGCATGGGACAGAAAGTCCATCCTTACGGATTCCGGCTGGGAGTGAACAAGCCGTGGCGTTCGCGCTGGTTTTCAGAGCGCGACTTTGACAAGCTCCTTGTCGAGGACGTGAAGCTCAAGGCCGAGCTGCGCGAGAAACTGAAGGCCGCCGGCGTCAGCTCGGTTGAAATCGAGCGGCCGGGCAACAAGCTTCGCTTCCTGATCCGCACCGCCCGGCCGGGCATCGTCATCGGCCGCAAGGGAGCGGAAATCGAGAAGCTGAAGACTGACCTCGGCAAGCGCACCAATCGCGACGTGTTCATTGACATCATTGAGGTGAACAAGCCGGAGCTCGATGCGCAACTGGTTTCAGAGAATATTGCGCTGCAACTCGAAAAGCGCGTCAGCTTCCGCAGGGCCATGCGCAAGAGCGTCGATTCCGCGCTGCGCTTCGGCTGCAAGGGAATCAAGGTTCGCGTTTCAGGCCGTTTGAACGGCAATGAAATCGCGCGTTCGGAGTGGTATTTGCAGGGCCGGTTGCCGCTGCATACGCTGAGGGCAGATATCGACTACGGATTTACCGAGGCGCACACGACCTACGGCGTAATCGGCGTCAAGACCTGGATCTATCGCGGCGACATCTACGAGCAGAAGCGCCGTCAGACGCCTGCCGTGGGAACGTCTGTTTTTTAAAGGCAGTGGTCAGTGAACAGTGTTCAGTGATCAGTTTTGGTTCTGAGTTTTAAGAAGGTTGGTTGCCGGATTCAGCTGTGATTAGTCGGGCTGTTGGTTGAGCTTTGAGCTAACTATCCACTGAACACTGTTCACTGACCCCTGTTTTTGGTTCTGAGTTTTAAGAAGGTTGGTTGCCGGATTCAGTTGTGATTAGTCGGGCTGTTGGTTGAGCTTTGAGCTAACTATCCACTGAACACTGTGCACCGACCACTGTTTTCGAGGTTTTCGCTATGTTG
Source organism: Occallatibacter sp. (assembly GCA_050013735.1). GTDB lineage: Bacteria > Acidobacteriota > Terriglobia > Terriglobales > Acidobacteriaceae > Telmatobacter. The sequence continues at coordinate 106,907 of JBEKEQ010000001.1, read as the reverse complement.
ATGCCAAAGAAGGTGAAGTTTCGCAAGCAGCAGAAGGGCAAGCGGCGCGGCAAGGCGTGGCGCGGCTCTTCGCTGTCGTTCGGTGAATACGGATTGAAGGTGCTGGAGTGCGGTTACATCACCGACCGGCAGATTGAAGCCAGCCGTATCGCCATGACCCGCTTCATCAAGCGCGGCGGCAAAATCTGGTTGCGGTTGTTTCCAGATAAGCCGATCACCAAGAAGCCGGCCGAAGTCCGCATGGGCTCGGGCAAGGGCGCGCTCGACCATTGGGTAGCCGTGGTGCGGCCCGGCAAAATCCTCTTCGAAATGGAAGGGGTGGCTCCAGACGTTGCGCAGGAAGCCATGCGCCTGGCGTCAAACAAGCTGCCGCTAAGGACCAAGTTCGTGCAGCGGCCCGGTGCGGAAAAGACAGTGGCCGCGGAGAAGTAAACAGCTTTCAGCTTTCAGCCGTCAGCTCTCGGTTTTAGCTGATTGTTGGGAGTCGCTGGCAATGATGATTGATGAAGAACAAGCTAGAAGCTGAATGCTGAAAGCTGATAGCTGCAAGCTAGCTGCTGGTTGGAGAGAGAAGCACAATGGAACTCGAAAAGATTCGCAACTTGAGCGACGAAGAACTGCAGCACCACGAGAAGACCACCTCCGAGCAGCTTTTCCGGCTTCGCTTTCAGGTCTCGCTCGGGCAGAACGACGGAGTGAAGAAGCTCCGCCAACTGCGCAAGGAGATCGCACAGATCAAGACCGTGGCCAAGGAGCGGGAACTGAGCATCCGCGGCGCGAGCAAAGACGCGGCGGTTGAGGTTTCAGCGGCCGCGGACAACAAGAAGGGAGCCCGCTAAATGACGGCGACAGTAGAAGCAGTGCAGGCGCCGGCAACTGGCGCGCGGCGTAACGAGAAGGTTGGCGAAGTGGTTTCGACCAAGATGCAAAAGACCATTGTGGTCGCGGTCGAAATGCGTAAAGCGCACCCGAAATACAAGCGGATCGTGCGCAGCACCAAGAAGTTCTATGCCCACGACGAGCAGAGTTCTGCGCGGATGGGCGATGTGGTCCGCATCCGCGAAACCCGTCCGCTGAGCAAGCTGAAGCGGTGGTCGCTTGAAGAAATTGTCCGGCGCTCCACACTGGGCCAGATTGAGGACGCCAAGCTTCCGGACGCAGTGGAAGCTGCAAAGTAGCGAGAGAAGTTTTCAGTTGTCAGTCTTCAGTTGAAATTGCCGGATCTGGACCCGGCTTGAAACTGAAAACCGACAACTCCAGGAGAAGAACCCATGGCTGTGCAAATGAGAACCATGCTCGCGGTGGCCGACAACTCCGGCGCGCGCAAGCTGCAAGTGATTCTGCCGCTGGGCGGCGGACTGGGCAAGAAGGCCGGCCTCGGCGACATTGTGACCGCCGCGGTGAAGGAAGCTTCGCCAGACGGCACGGTGAAGAAGGGCAAAGTGGTGAAGGCGGTCATTGTGCGCACCCGCAAGGAGCATCGCAGGCGCGACGGCACGTACATCCGCTTCGATGAAAACGCGGCCGTCGTGATTTCAGACGACCACGAGCCGATAGGCACGCGCGTTTTTGGGCCTGTGGCCCGCGAGTTGCGCGAGAAGAAGTTTTTAAAGATCGTTTCGCTGGCGCCGGAAGTAGTGTAAAGAGTCGTCACTTATCAGTGGTCAGTTGTCAGCAGGAAAATGACCACGCCGCTTCGCAGCACGGCACAGACTGATAACTGAGAACTGACAACTGAGAACTGGAGTTGAAATGCCGAGTTTGAATATTCGTCGCAACGATACGGTGAAGGTGCTCACGGGAACGGACCGCGGCAAGACGGGCCGCGTGTTGCGCGTCTTTCCGGACAAGGGCACGGTGCTCGTGGCGGACTCAGGGGGGCATCGCCGACCAGGAGTCACCCATCAATGTCTCGAACGTCATGCTGGTCTGTCCTAACTGCGGGCCGGCACGCGTAGGTTACAAAGTTGAAGGCGACAGCAGGGTGAGAGTCTGCAAGAAGTGTGGACAGACGCTGCCCACGAAGAAATGATTTAGCTGTCAGCCATCAGCTCTCAGTTTGAGTTGTGGCGGGCAAGACTAAATTTGCCATGTGGACGAGGAAGAGCTGAAAGCTGATGGCTGAGAGCCGAAGGCTGTATTTGAAACCCTTCCGCAACGGTATACGGCCAACAGATAGGCGGGCCAATCCGGGGACCGGAAGAAAGAGAGCGGGGCATTATGGCGGCAAGGCTGAAAGAGAAGTATCACAAGGAAATCAAGCAGGCTCTCAAAAAAGAGTTGGGGCTTGAGAATCTGATGGCGGTTCCGAGGCTGGAAAAAGTTGTGGTGAACATGGGCTTGGGCGAGGCTACGCAAAACACCAAGCTGCTTGACCCTCTGGTCGCCGACCTGACCCAGATCGTCGGGCAGAAGCCGGTGACCACCAAGGCGAAGAAGTCGATCGCGGCCTTCAAGGTCCGCGAGGGGATGTCGATCGGCGCCATGGTCACGCTGCGCTCCGACAAGGCTTACGAGTTTCTCGACCGGTTGATTTCGACGGCGTTGCCGCGGGTGAGAGATTTCCGCGGCGTTTCAACCAAGAGTTTTGACGGGCGCGGAAACTACACGCTCGGATTGCGCGACCAGCTGATCTTTCCCGAGATTGACTACTCGAAGGTAGAGAAGCTAAAGGGCATGAACATCACCATCGTGACCTCGGCCAAGGACGACAACCAGGCGCGGGCGCTGTTGAAGCACTTTGGAATGCCGTTCCGGCAGGGCGCATAAAAGCAATTCGTAGTTCACAGTGAGCGCTGAAACTGAGAACTGAAAACTGTGAACTAAGAACTGTGAACGAAGAACTGTTTTGAGGGGTTTATGGCAACAACTGCAAAAAGGGTAAAGGACGCGCGGAAGCCGAAGTTCAGCTGCCGCAAGCACAATCGGTGCCAACTCTGTGGACGGCCGCGCGGGTTTCTGCGCAAGTTCGGCGTCTGTCGCTTGTGTTTCCGCGCGCTGGCGCTCAAGGGCGAGATCCCGGGCGTAGTAAAGTCGAGCTGGTAACGAAACAGTGGACAGGGAACAGTGGACAGTGTTCAGTATCCTGTCGCGCATTCACTGTTCACTGCACACTGTTCACTGTCGTACACATTCCCGCTGGTTTCTGGCCTCAGGCGGACGAACGGGGAATGAAGGAGAGTAAATGAGTCTGACCGACCCAGTAGCAGATTTTCTGGCGCGCATCCGGAACGCAATCCGCGCGCGTCATCAGAAGCTGGACGTACCAGCTTCGAAGCTGAAAACCGAGATTGCCCGCATCCTCAAGGAAGAGGGCTATATCTCGAACTACAAGACGCAGGAAGAAGAAGGCAAGCTGATCCTGCGCGTGTACCTCAAATACGGGGGCACCGAAGCGGCCATCCGCGACCTGGCGCGCATCTCGCGTCCCGGCTGCCGGGTATATATCGGCCGCGACGAAATCAAGCGCGTCCAGGGCGGTCTCGGCATTTCCATCATGACCACCCCCAAGGGCGTAATGACCGGCCGTCAGGCCCGCCGCGAAGGCGTAGGCGGCGAGTTGCTGTGTGAAGTGTGGTAAAGGCAATGGTCAGTGATCAGTTGTCAGTGGTCAGCTAAGAACCAAAAACTGATAACTGAAATCTGATAACTGATAACTGCTTTACGGGCTGCAGTGGAACGAGAGAGCAAGACACTTACTGATCACTGAACACTGTTCACTGATCACTGCTTCTTGGGACTCGCAAGCCGCTAGAGGGACAAGAAACGATGTCGCGCATTGGAAAAAAACCCATCCCGCTGCCTGCGGGCGTCAAGTATAAGGTCGAGGGCAATACCGTTTTGGTCGAAGGGCCCAAGGGCAAGGTTTCGGCGCTGATCGCCGATGGCATCTCGCTTGAAACCGTTGGCGCGGAACTGCATGTGAATCGCGACAGCGACAAGCACGCTGCTTTTCACGGGCTGACGCGGGCGCTGGTGTTCAACGCCGTTTACGGCGTAACCAAGGGCTGGACGCGCGAGCTGGACATTGTGGGCATCGGCTATCGCGCGGAACTGAAGGGCAAGGGCACGGTGGTTTTCACGCTTGGCTATTCGCATCCTATTGAGGTGCCGCTGCCCACGGGCATTGATGTGGCCATCGACCCCAAGCAGACTCACTTGACCGTCTCCGGCATCGACCGGCAAAAGGTGGGCCAGGTGGCGGCCGATATGCGTTCGCTACGCAAGCCCGATCCCTACAAGAACAAGGGCGTGCGCTACTCGGACGAGAAGCTGAAGAAGAAAGCCGGCAAGACCGGAGCGAAGTAAGAGAGGCAGGGTTTAGGGGTTAAGGATCAGGGGTTAGTTTCGAAGAGTTCGGTATTTGCAGTTTTTTCTAATCCCTGACCCCAAAGCCCTAACCCCTGCATTTAACCACCGAACGGTGTCGCAGGGCGGCTCCGCTGATAGGAAAGAGAGACCATGATCACGCAGACCAAGAGAAACGCAATTCGGCAGCGCATCCACCAACGCATCCGGCGCAAGCTGGGAGGCACCGGGGAACGGCCGCGGCTGAACGTCTACCGCTCGCTCAAACACATTTACGCGCAGGTGATCGACGACCAGACCGGGCACACGCTGGTGTCGGCTTCGACCATCAAGTTGAAGACCGGCGGCAACGTGGCGGCGGCCAAGGAAATCGGCAAGACAGTGGCCGAGCTGGCCGTGAAGCAAGGCATCAAGAAGGTGGTCTTCGATCGCGGCGGCTACCTTTATCACGGACGGATCAAGGCTCTGGCCGACGCTGCCCGCGAAGCAGGGCTTGAATTCTAGAAGCAGTGAAGAAGTGAAACAGTGAAGAAGTGAAGCAGTGCGCAGCGCTTGAGATCAAGCAGAATCTGATCTCTGACCACTAACCACTGTCCACTGGAGAAAGCAATGACGATCTTGAAGAAGAAACTCGATGCCAACCAGTACAACCTGAAAGATCAGGTGGTGGCTATCAATCGCGTGACCAAAGTGGTCAAGGGCGGCAAGAACATGTCGTTTGCCGCGCTGGTTGTGGTGGGCGACGCCGCTTCGGGAGTGGTGGGATACGGTTCCGGCAAGGCCAAAGAGGTTCCCCAGGCCATTCGCAAGGGAATCGAATCGGCCAAAAAGAACCTGTTCCGGATCAACCTGACCGAGACCACGATTCCCCACCAGGTGCTGGGACGTTATGGCTCGGGACAGGTGCTGCTGAAGCCGGCCCCTGAAGGTACCGGCGTAATTGCCGGCGGCGCGGTGCGCGCGGTCATGACCTCGGCCGGCGTGCAAAACGTGCTCACCAAGAGCCTGGGCTCTCCTAACCCGCACAATGTGGTTAAGGCTACGTTCCACGCGCTGGTGCAGTTGCGCGACCGGGCCGAAGTGGCCTCAATGCGCGGCAAAACCGTGGAGGAGATGTGAGCCATGGCTGAACTGAAGAAAATTCGTATCCAGTATTATCGCTCCAAGAACTCCACCCCTTACACGCACAAGGCGGTGGTCAAGGGGCTTGGTTTTACGCGGCTCAATCAGATCGTCGAGCGCGAAGACACTGAATCCATTCGCGGCATGGTGAAGGCAGTGCCTCACCTGGTTCGGATTTTGGAAAGCTAAAGATCAGAGACCAGGTTTCAGAGATCAGCGCAAGCAGCAGTACGGGCAGGATCAAGCTGATCTCCGATCTCTGACAACTGATCTCTCACACAGAACGCGAGTCGGCGGGAACTTGAAACTCCTTCGGCGCTACAGCGAGGAAATCATGGCAAAGAATCTATCCAATTTGCGCGCGCCCAAGAAGGCGAATACCGGGCGCAAGCGCGTGGGCCGGGGCATGGGATCCGGCATGGGCAAAACCTCAACCCGCGGCCACAAGGGCCAGGGCTCGCGCTCCGGTTCGCATTTGATGCGCGGTTTTGAGGGCGGCCAAATGCCGCTGCACCGCCGCTTGCCCAAGCGCGGCTTTACCAACATCTTCCGCACCGAGTACACGGTGGTGAACCTGGACCGGATTGTGGAGCAGATTGAAGGCCAAACCATCGCCGAAATCGGCCTGGACGACTACAAGAAGCTCGGCCTGGCTTCCAGCAAGAAGGCCCTCATCAAGATTCTCGGTTCGGGCGAGCTGACCTCGGCCATCACCATCCACGCCCACAAGTTTTCCAAGTCTGCGGTTGAAAAGATTGAAAAGGCCGGCGGCAAGGCTGTGGTTGCGGGCGCTCCGGCAACTCCGGCGGCGGCTTGAAAATCAGCCTTTAGCTTTCAGCCGGCGTCGCGCCGCGGCTGAGGGAATTTCGCTTTCGCGGTTCGGGAACGGAAGCGGAAGGCTGAAAGCTGACTGCTAAGAGCTGACGGCGGATTCAATTGTGATAAGCCTCATAGACTGCGTTTCCCGGTTCCTGTATGCTCTCATCGGAATCGAGAGACGCACCAAAGTGGAGAACGTCAGAGATTGAGGGGCGTCAAACGCCCTGATGCGGATAACCAGACATGCTTGAGAAGTTTTTCAATATCTTCCGGATTCCCGACCTGCGCAAGCGGGTGTTGTTCACGCTGGCCATCCTCGCCGTTTACCGCCTGGGCTCGCATATTCCCACGCCCGGAGTAGACACCAAACAGTTGGAAATGCTGTTTAATCAGCAGACCGGCTCGGCGCTGGGCCTGATGGACCTGTTCGGCGGCGGCAATCTGCGCCGCATGACCGTCTTTGCCCTGGGCATCATGCCGTACATTACGGCCTCCATCATCTTCCAGCTCCTCACCGTGGTGTATGAGCCCCTGGCGCGCATTCAAAAGGAAGGCGAGCTGGGCCGCCGCAAGATCACCCAATGGACCCGTTACATGACCGTGATCCTCGGCGCGTTGCAGTCCATCGGCATCGCGGCCATCCTCACCAAGCAGAACCTGGTGCTGCATCCGGGCATCGGATTCAGCCTGATGACGGTTCTCACGCTGACCACGGGAACCGCCTTCATCATGTGGCTGGGCGAACAGATTACCGACCGCGGCATCGGCAACGGCATGAGTTTGCTGATCTTCACCGGCATTGTCGCCGGCCTTCCCAGAGGCGTAAGCGAGCTGGTGCAGAAGGTGCAGACCAACGCCTGGGGCTCGTTTACCTTCATCGCGGTCTTGCTGCTGGTGGCTGCCATGGTGTTGGTGGTGGCCTTCATCGTCTTTGTGGAACGCAGCGAGCGGCGCATTCCCATCCAAAGCGCGCGCAGAATCGTGGGCCGCAGAATGATGGGCGGGCAGGCCAGCCACTTGCCCCTCAAGGTGAATGCCGGTGGCGTCATGCCGGTAATCTTCGCCGGCTCCATCCTCTCGGCGCCCATGCTCTTCGCCCAGGTGGATTGGGTGCAGAATAGCCGCTTTCTTCAACCCATCATTCAGGCGCTCGCACCCGGCTATCCGTGGTATGAAGCCCTCTATATGCTGGGCATCATCTTCTTCGCCTACTTCTACATTTCCATCGTCATGAAGCCAGACGACATTGCCGACAACTTCCGCAAATCGGGCTCGTTCATCCCCGGCATTCGTCCCGGCAAGCGCACCTCTGATTTCATCAACGACATCCTCACCCGGCTTACGCTGGTCGGCGCGCTCTACCTGATTGTGATTTCGCTGGTCCCAACTTTTCTGATTTCGGGCATTCGTTTCGACAAACTCTGGTTGATCGGTCGGGTCTTCGAGAATCTGCCGAACTGGACTACGCATGGCATGGGGGTCAACTTCTACTTTGGCGGCACCTCACTTCTCATCGTCGTGGGTGTGGCCATGGATACAGTTAACCAGATCGAATCGCAGCTCATCATGAGACACTATGACGGCTTTTCCCCTCGTTCCGGTCGCATTCGCGGAAGGAAAACTTGGTAAATGTCTTCATACGTAAGTACGCTGGAAAGGGGCCAGGAGATGGAACTAAAGACCGTCCCCGGCCCAATTCTTTTGTTGGGCGCGCCGGGCGTGGGCAAGGGAACCCAAGCCAAAGAGCTGGTCAAGCTGTGGGGAATTCCGCAGATCTCCACCGGTGACCTTTTGCGCGCCAATGTGGCCCAGGGTACTTCGCTGGGCCGGGTAGCCAAGGAGATCATGGGGCGCGGCGAGCTGGTGCCCGATTCCCTGGTCGACGAGATGGTCGCGGTGCGTCTGAAGCAGCCGGACACCGGCAGAGGCTACATTCTCGACGGCTTCCCCCGCACGCTGGGTCAGGCCGGATGGCTCGATGGCAGGCTGGCAGCGCAGGCCCAGGCGCAGGGCGGCGGGCTGCCGGTGATTGCCGTAAGCATCCATGTGGACTATAATCAATTACTGCGCCGGATTACGGGGCGACGCAATTGCCCTGTCTGCCAGACCATCTACAACGTCTACGGACATCCCCCGAAGCAGGATGGGATTTGCGATGTAGAGGGTGCGGCGCTGGTCCTTAGAGCCGACGACACGGAAGAGGTTTTCAAGGGGCGCATGCGCGCCTATGAAGCTCTTACCGCGCCAGTTGTGGAGCATTACCGGGCTCTGGGGCGTTTTGCTGAAGTGGATGGTGACCGGCCGATTGCATTGATCGCGGCCGGAATTGTTGCCGCCGTGGAGCGGTTGCGCCAGTAGCGCGGCCGAACGGCGGGTTTGTGCGTGAAGAGCAGTTCATCGTTCGCAGTTCTTAGTTCACAGCGGTTCGCCGCCGTGATCAGAATTGCAACTGTGAACTTCGAACTTTGAACTGAAAGCTGGTAAGCCCGTTGGCGGTGGTTCTCAAGTCGTCCCAGGAGATCGAGAAGATGCGCCGCGCGGGCCAGGTGGTTCGCGAGGTTCTTGAGTTGGTGCGCAGCTGCGTAAAGCCGGGCGCCACAACTCTCGATCTTGAGAACGCGGCAGCAGCACGGCTGGCTGAGTTGGGCGTCAAGGCCGCATTCAAGGGGTATCACGGTTTTCCGTGCGTGCTGTGCGCTTCGGTAAACAGCGAGGTGGTCCACGGCATACCGTCGTCCAAGCGGGTGCTGAAAGAAGGGGACATCGTTTCGCTCGATTTCGGGGCAGTGGTCGACGGCTACTATGGAGACGCTGCCATCACGGTTCCGGTGGGCGAAAAGATCAGTCCTGAGACCGCTCGGCTATTGGCGGCCACAGAAGCGTCCTTGCAGGCGGGAATTGAAGCGGTGCGGCCAGGGGCGACTCTGGGCGATGTAGGCGCGGCCGTGCAAGATGTAGTTGAAGCAGAGGGATTTTCCGTGGTGCGCGATTTTGTGGGCCATGGCATCGGCATCCACATGCACGAGGATCCGCAGGTGCCCAACTTTGGCCAGCGCGGCCGCGGAATGAAGCTGCGCACCGGAATGGTGATCGCCATCGAGCCGATGGTGAATGCCGGCAAGGCGGGCGTAGTGGTGTTGGACGACGGCTGGACGGCAGTGGCCGCGGATGGAAGCATGAGCGCTCATTTTGAGCACACGGTGGCGGTAACCGCCAACGGGTCGAGAATCTTAACCGAGTAGCACCATTGCATCAACAAGCCGGAAGCAGCAAGCGTGCGCCGGCAGAAGCGGGATACAGTTTGTCGAAGGAAGATGCGATTGAGGTAATGGCGGTGGTCACCGAGACGCTGCCGAATGCCATGTTCAAGGTCAAACTCGAGAACAATCACGAGGTATTGACCCATGTTTCGGGAAGAATGCGCAAGAACTTCATTCGCATTCTGCCCGGCGACCGCGTGGCCGTAGAGTTGAGTCCCTACGACCTGAATCGCGGACGGATCGTGTACCGGTACAAATAAGGGTTGTCAGTTGTCAGTCGCCCTGTCCTCTATCGGCATTGGGCTGCAAGATGAACTGAAAACTGATAACTGACAACTGAAAACTGGTTTTTCAGAGAAGGGCAGCAGAAATGAAAGTCCGGGCATCGGTAAAAAAGATTTGCGTCAAGTGCAAGGTCATCACCCGTAAAGGGGTGGTAAGAGTGATCTGCGAGAACGCAAAGCACAAGCAGCGCCAGGGCTAAGCAACACTGGCATTTGCGGAACCTTCCAGAGCAGTGAACGGTGTACAGGGAACAGTGAACAGCAAGAGCGCAAAAGCGCAAGCAGTTGGACTGATCACTGGTCACTAACCACTGCCCACTGAACAGGGGCTAGTTAGCTTGAGTCAAGGCTTGCGTTGAACCCCTGGAGGCAAACCGCACCAACCCGTGCGAACCGGCTAAGGCCGGGGGCACACAACCAGAAAGGGACGATCGGACCAGGAACTAACGGACTAAAAGCGCAGCTGTGATGTGCGACCTAGTCCCTCAGTCCCTAGTCTCTGGCCCCTCGAACACAAAGGAACTCGAATGGCACGTATTTCCGGCGTCGACCTGCCTCGCAACAAGCAGGCAAGGATCGCGCTCACATACATTTTCGGCATCGGGAATCCCCGCGCCGCCAAAATTCTGGAGAAGGCGAATGTTGATCCCTTCAAGAAGATCCAGGATCTGGGCGAGGACGAGGTGAACCGCATCCGCCAGGTGATTGAGGACGAAGGGAATGTGGAGGGTGACCTGCGCAAGGACACCCAGATGCACATCAAGCGCCTCATCGACATCCAAAGCTACCGCGGCAACCGTCATCGGCGGTCGCTGCCGGTGCGCGGCCAGCGCACCCACACCAACGCCCGCACCCGCAAGGGCCCGCGCAAGGGCACAATTGCCGGCAAGAAGAAAGCGACGGGTAAAACCTAATGGCCAAAGCAGAGCAGAAACCCGGAGCAGGCAAGCCCGCCGGCAAGGCAAGCAAAAACAAGAAGTTCAAAAAGCGCGAGCGCAAAAACGTTCCATTCGGCATCGCGCACATTCAGGCCACGTTCAACAACACCATCGTGACCATCACCGACCAGGTGGGCAACACGCTCAGCTGGAAGAGCTCGGGTTCGTTGGGCTTTCGCGGTTCGCGCAAGGGCACGCCGTTCGCGGCGCAGCAGGCTGCTTCAAACGCCGCCAGCATGGCCCGCGATCACGGGTTGCGCGCGGTCGATGTCCGGGTTGCCGGTCCGGGTTCGGGCCGCGAGTCGGCCATCCGCGCCCTGGCTGCGGCGGGCGTTGAAGTGCGTTCCATCCGCGACGTGACGCCGGTGCCGCACAACGGTTGCCGTCCGCCGAAGAGACGCCGCGTTTAAATCAGTGGTAAGTGAGTAGTGGTTAGTGATCAGCCATCGGGCATTTGCTAACCACTAACCACTGTCCACTGTCCACTGAATTGGGCCGGGAGGAAATGTCCTCCGGACACGTAAACCGGCCGTCATCCGAAGTTAGGAGAAGAAATGGCTCGTTATACCGGAGCAGTCTGCCGCCTTTGCCGTCGCGAAGGCACCAAGCTCTTTTTAAAGGGCACCAAATGTACCTCTGACCGCTGCCCGCTGGAGAAGCGTAACTTCGCTCCTGGCCAGCACGGCAAAGACCGCAAGGCTAAAATCGTGGGCTACGGCCTGCAGCTGCATGAAAAGCAGAAGGCCAAGCGCATGTACTTCACCCTCGAAAGCCAGTTTCGCGAGTACTACGAAAAGGCCAACCGCGCTGCTGGCGTCACCGGCGAGTTGCTCATCCAGCAGTTGGAGCGGCGCCTTGACAATGTCGCCTTCCGGCTTGGATTCGCCATCTCGCGCCGCCAGGCCCGGCAGGTAGTCCGTCACGGGCACGTCACGGTCAACGGCCGCAAGGTCAACATTCCTTCCTACCAGGTGAACGCGGGCGACGAAGTTGCCATCCGCGAGAACGCAAAGAAGCTGTTGATCGTGGAGCAGGGAGCGCAGTACGCCGCGCAAAGCCCAGTTCCCGCATGGTTAGAGATGAACTTCGAGACCCTCACCGGCCGCGTGCTCTCTCTGCCCAAGCGCAAAGACATATCGCTGCCCATCAACGAGCAGCTGATTGTGGAACTGTACTCGAAGTAAGAGACCAGTGATCAGTGATCAGTGATCAGAGATCAGGTTTGGGTCGCGGCAATGCAAGATGGATTGTTTCCCGGCCGGGTTTGATCGCGGCGAACTGAGAGATTTCAAGTACCAAAGCAGAGGTAAGAGTGCTGAGGTTGGTTGGGCAAGCCGCAACTGATCTCTGATCTCTGATCTCTGACAACTCACACGAAGGAGAACTTGCCCGGCCGCCGCAAAATGCATCGCGACGTACATGCCGGGCTGGAAACGAGACACCGATATGCTTTGGAGAGGATTTCAAAAACCGAAGCGCCTGGCAGTGGATGCCGAGACGCTTAGCGACACATTTGGCAAGTTCAGCGCCCAGCCGTTTGAGCGGGGCTTTGGCACCACAATTGGAAATGCTTTGCGCCGCACCCTGCTCAGCTCCATCGAGGGCGCCGCGGTAACCGCCATTCGCATTGAGGGCGTGCTGCACGAGTTCCAGTCCATCACCGGTGTGGTCGAGGACGCCACCGACATCATCCTCAATCTCAAACAGGTTCCCTTCAAGCTTGCGGGCGAGGGTCCCAAGGCGCTGTACCTGCGCGCCGACCACCCCGGCGTCGTCACTTCCGGAATGATCGAAGCCGACGGCGACGTGGAGATTCTTGACACCAACGTCTACATTGCTACGCTCTCTGAAGGCGGCAAGCTCGACATGGAAATGCGCCTCAAGCGCGGGCGCGGCTACATCTCCGCCGACAAGAACTTCGACGCCGACCTCGGCCTGGGCTTTATTCCCGTGGATTCGGTCCACTCGCCGGTGCGCCGCGTCAACTACCTCGTGGAAGCCGCCCGTCTGGGCCAGATCACCGACTACGACAAGCTGACGTTGGAAGTGTGGACCAACGGGGCCGTGTTGCCCGCCGATGCTGTCGGCTTGGCCGCCAAGCTGCTCAAGGACCACATGAACATCTTCATCAACTTCGAGGAGGAAATCGAAGCCGAGGCGCGCGGTGAAGAAGGCCGCACGCTGCTGCGCAACGATAACCTGAACCGCTCGGTGGAAGAGCTGGAGCTCTCAGTCCGCAGCTACAACTGCCTGAAGAACGCCAATATCCAATCCATCGGCGAGCTGGTACAGAAGACCGAAGCCGAAATGCTGAAGACCAAGAACTTCGGCCGCAAGAGCCTGAACGAGATCAAGGAGATCCTGGCCCAGATGGGCCTCTCGCTGGGCATGAAGATCGACGAAAGCGGCAACGCGGTTCCCGGACCCACCAGCATTCCGCCGGCCACGGCCCTGGCCGCCAGCTATGGCCGGTACGACGAAGAGGACGAGCCGTTGGATTCCGTGGAATTGCAACTGCCCACCGAAACCGAGAACTTTTAACAGTGTTCAGTGCGCAGTGGACAGTGATCGCCATCTGTCCACTTTCCACTGTTCACTGAACACTGACTTCGAAAGAGAGTTTCATCATGCGCCATCGCAATGCAGGATTCAAGCTCGGACGCAACACCAGCCACCGCCGCGCACTATTGCGTAACCTGGTTACGTCCGTCCTCGTGGAAGACCGCGTCGAGACCACCGTGGCCAAGGCCAAGGCAGTTCGCCCGCTGGTTGAAAAAATGATCACCCTGGGCAAGAAAGGCGATCTGCACAGCCGCCGCCAGGCCCACAGCTACCTCATGACCGACAAGTCCGTCACGCGGCTCTTTGAAACCGTTGCGCCTCGCTACGGTGATCGCCAGGGCGGCTATCTGCGCATCGTCCGCACCGGCTTCCAGCAAGGCGATGGGGCGGAGAAGGCCTTTATCGAATTGCTCGGCGCCGAAAAGCAGCTTGATGCCAAGCGCCAAAAGCGCGACGACATCAAGGCCAAGAAGCGCGCCGAGCTCGAAAAGCAGTTGGAGGAGTCAAAGAAGGAAGAAGCCAAAGAAGAAGCCGCGTAAGCACCACCCGGTCCCGCGGAGTCTCTCTTGGTGTTGCACTCGTTACGGGCGTCCGCTGCGGCGGATGCCCGTATCTTTATCTGGGTGCTTCACGAGCGAAACAGGCAAACGCAGGCGTCTTCGTCGCGAATCGGTTCGTCCTCCTCTCAAATCCCGCCTGAATTAGCGGCCCCAATCTCCCGCAGAGAAATCTCTAGCCCTATCCTGTCCAGCATCCCACAATGTGGTGTGCCGCGGGCATATTTGACCCATAAGTCCCTTGTATCCCACCTATACAACTTTTGTGTTAAATGATACATTACTTTAGATATGTAAACTGGTTACTGAAGCTCCAGTTGGCGGGTACTTCACTCCGTTTTCTGCGCATTTTTTTCGCTGGGTGCCGTGGCGAGAGTTCATTGCCGAGCAGGGAATTCACGGCTCACGGCGTCAGGGGAGCGTCCGATGAGAATTCTTAAAGACGAAGGTGGGCAAACAACGATCTTCCTGTCCCTCTTCCTGGGACTGCTCATGATCGGTTTTCTTGCGTTCGCGGTAGACGTCGGATTCATGTTTCAGCAAAGAAGAGAGGCGCAGGCCGCAGCCGACGCCGCAGCAGTCGCGGCCGCGGAAGAAATGACCGCGAGCAGCTCCAATACTATAAATTCCACAACCACGCAAAACGCGGCCAATGCCGCCGCAACGGCAAATGGTTTCAATACCGGCCTGGCAACCAACCCTGCCGTGGTCACCCTGAGCCAGTCAAACACCGGAATCTATTCCAACTCCGGAGGGGGCTCCGTTCCCAATTCCTGGGTAACGGCCTCGGTTTCCAAGCCCGTCTCGACATTCTTCTTCAACGCCTTCAGCAAAGGCGGCCTCGGCACGGTAACCATCGGAGCCACGGGAGTGGCTGGCGTAGGTTCGGCCAGCCCCACCTGCATCTGCTTGTTGGCTACTTCCGGGCAGGGGCTCAACATGAGCAACAATGCCAAGCTCCAGGCAAACTCGTGCGGGGTTGAATCCGACTCCAGCGCCAGCAATGCAATTGGAATTGTCGGAAGCGCAAACGTATGCGGATCGGGAGTGTCCGCCGTATCCACGAATTGGGACACCGTAAGCAACATCAACAATGGCGGCAGCATTTGCTCCACGGCAACAGCCATTCAGGGTGCATCCCCGTGCAATCCGGTTCTCACAGTGCCCACTCTTCCCAGCGGAATCACCTGCTACGCCAATCCCATCAACGGCTGGGTCCTTCCGGGCTATACGGCAAACTACACTTTGCCGATGCAGAATGTAACCGAGACTAACGGCACGCTGGTGAACGAGGTGGCGACGAATAACTCCATCTGCTACACCAGCCTCAACCTCAGTGACGCTTCCTCGGTCACCTTTCAATCGGGCTATACCTATTTCATCCAGGGCGATTTCACCACCGGCGGCGGAGCGCCGGTCACCGGCAGCGGGGTCACCTTCGTCATCTCTGGGAATATCGACATTGCCAACGGGGTCACGGTCAACCTTACGGCTCCCACGGTAAGCGGCGTACCTGGGACGTTGTTTTTTGACTCGGGCAACACGGTCACCATCGAAGGTGGGTCGAATTCAAACTTTTCCGGGGTCATTTATGCTCCCAACGCGAATGTCACCCTTGATAACGGTACCGGCACCACGTCGAATATGGATTTTGTCTCGCAGACGCTCACCATGGCGGGCGGCGCGACCCTGGATAGTTTTGCCACTCCGGCGCTGTCGGGCGCAGGCAGCGGAGTTGCCAAATTGGCGCAATGAGAGTGGGAGGTGCTATGAGCAGATTGATTTCAGGCTATTTTCAGCAACGGTGGGCAGGCATTCTCGCACGCTGCCGGGAGTTGCGCGACGATAGCGGGAACGCTGTCGTGGAGCTCGCGCTGGTTGTGTCGTTTTTCGGCGCGCCTATGTTGTTTGCAACCGTCGACTTGTCGACTCTGTTTTTCGATTCCATTGAGATTTCCAATGCATCCCACTCGGCAGCCATGTACGGCATGCAGAGTGCCTCTTACGCGAGCCAAACAACCACCATGACGACCATCGCGCAAGCCGATGCCTCCGATTTTGCCTCCGCCAATGTATCAGTAACGCCGACCATCTACTATGCCTGCTCAAACGCGCAGGGCGCCACGCAATACAACACGAATTCCGCCGCCACCAGCGCCTGCACCGGCTCGGGCAACCAGCCCCTTGAATTCGTTCAGGTGGTTGTCAGCGCGCCGGTGACCCTTCCGTTCACCTGTTGCGGGCTTCCCACCTCAAACACCTTGAGCAGCACATCTGTCATGCAGGTGGAGGAGTAACCGTGCCTCCTCAGGACTTGAATCGGCGGCAATGCGATTCGATGCTGCGGCGCTCCGGCAGACCGCTGGGCGGCCTGCTCCGCCTGGTCCATCGCGCCGTGGGGCGCAACCGAAAAAGGAGCCTCACCGGAAGTGAAAACGGCCAGTCGGCGGTCGAGTTTGCGCTGGTGGCTCCCGTTTTGCTCGGCTTTGTTTTGGGCCTGATCGAAATTTGCCTGGCGTTTTATACCCACGCATGCATTTCAGAACTCGCGCGCGAGGGCACTCGCTACGCGGCTTTTCATGGTCCAAGCTGCACCACATCCGCCGGCGCCTCGTGCGAAGTCACCGCGACCACCGGCGCGGGCACGTTTTCTAGCGTCAATAGCTATGTCAGCGACCTGGGCATGCCCAATCTCTGCGGCGGCACCGTTACGCCAAACACCACTTACCCCAATGGCGAAACACTTGGCCAGCCCGTAGTGGTGACCGTCACCTATGTTTTTCCCTACCATCTTCCCTTCGTGACGCAGTCAAACCTCACCCTCACGGCCCAGTCAGAGATGTATATCATCCAGTAGCGCTTTGCGGTTGCAACGCCGCTCCGTTAGATTGCCCGAGCCAACTCAATGAAACAGGTTGGCCGCGCCTGCTTAGCTTCTCACGTCCCACATTCCAGTGGCAGCATTACCCGGCTCTTGCCAGGCTCTTGGGGTGGAAAATGCGCATGAAAGTGTAGACCAGCAATTGCAGCGTGATGGCGCCACAGCAATCCAGCAGCACGTCCCACGGGGAGCCGGTGCGGTTGGGCAGGAAGGTCTGGTGCCACTCATCCCAGCTCGCCACAAGCGCAGTTCCCAGCAACGCAAGCAAGGCGTCGGGGAAAAAGCTGGAATTAGGCAGAGTCATCCACCATGCGCGCAGCCAGGTCAGGCTGATCGCCCCATAGCCCACAAAGTGGCCTGACTTTCGCAATAAGTGATGGATAATTTCCCACCGGGCGTTGGAGACTTGTCCAAACAGGTGCTCGTATATCCAACGCAGCGGAACGCTGGTATGGTTGGCGCCAAACAGCTCAGTCGATTCCAAAACAATCAGTGCGATGCTCAGCACCACCGGCAGCCAGGCACTCACCCAATATGCAGGGCTGCGGGACTTACTCAACATGATAGTTGGGCGCCTCTCGGGTAATGATCACGTCGTGCACGTGACTCTCGCGCAGGCCGGCGCCGGAAATGCGCACAAACTGAGCCTTCTCCTGGAGTTCGGCAATCGTGCCGCAGCCCACATAACCCATTCCCGATCGCAGCCCGCCGACAAGCTGAAAAACCATTGACTCCAGCGGACCGCGGTAAGGCACGCGCCCCTCGATGCCCTCGGGCACATACTTCGCCAATCGGTTTTGGCTGGCGCGCTCGCGTTGCACCACGCCCTCGCTGCCCAGCTCAGTGCTGGCCAGGTCGTCGGTGCTCTGGAAATAGCGCTCACCGGAACCCTGGCTCATGGCAGTCAAAGACCCCATGCCGCGATAGCTCTTGAAGCTGCGGCCCTGGTAAAGGATGGTTTCCCCTGGGCTCTCGTCCACGCCGGCAAAAAGCGAGCCGATCATCACCGCACTGGCGCCGGCGGCAATGGCCTTGGTAATCTCACCGGAATATTTGATGCCCCCGTCGGCAATCACCGGAACGCCATGCTCGCGCGCGGCGCGCCAGGCCTCTGAAATCGCCGTGATCTGCGGCATTCCCGCGCCGGTCACAATGCGCGTGGTGCAAATGGATCCCGGTCCAATGCCCACTTTAATGGCGTCCGCGCCTGCGTCGATCAGAGCCATCGCACCCTCGTAAGTGGCCACGTTGCCGGCCAGCAAAGCCACTTGAGGAAAGCGCTTCTTTACTTCCCGCACCGCCTGCAGCACCCGCGAAGAGTGGCCGTGTGCCGAGTCGATGGCCAGCACATCGGCGCGCGCCTTCACCAGTTCGGCGGCGCGCTCTGCAAAATCGCCTGTCGCGCCAATCGCTCCGCCCACGCGCAACCTGCCGTGATCGTCCTTGCTGGCGTTGGGATACTTGAGTTTCTTCTGGATGTCCTTGACCGTGATCAGGCCCTTTAGATTGTATTGATCGTCCACCACCAGCAGCTTTTCCACGCGATGCTTGTGCAAAATCAGCTCAGCCTCTTCAAGCGTGGTGCCCACCGGAACCGTGATCAGGTGCTCCTTGGTCATCACGTCGCCGATGGGAATATCGGTACGCGTCTCAAAGCGCAGGTCGCGGTTGGTCAGGATGCCCACCAGCCTTTTGCCCTGCGTAACCGGCACGCCGGAAATCTTGTAGCGGCGCATCACTTCAAGGGCGTCGCCAATCATCTGGTCCGGCCCAATCGTCACCGGGTCAACGATCATGCCGCTCTCTGAGCGCTTCACCTTGTCGATTTCGCCGGCCTGGTCGGCGATGGAAAGGTTGCGGTGCACAATCCCGATGCCGCCCTGCTGCGCCATGGCAATCGCCATGCGCGATTCGGTCACCGTGTCCATTGCGGCCGAAAGCAGCGGGGTGTTCAGCGTGATGTCCCGGGTCAACTGGGTCTGCGTGCTGGCCAGCACAGGCACCACGTCGCTCCAGGCTGGCACCAGCAACACGTCATCGAATGTAAGCGCTTCCGGCAGGTTTTTGGCTAGCATAATGCTCTGATGCGCCGGTCGGGCCAGAGATTCTTGCTCTCCGGCGCGGCAGGCGCTTGAGTTTTATTGTAACGGAGGCGGCTCGGCAGCTGCGGAAAGCGCGGCAATGCGGCCAACCACATGCTCGCGGATGAGGCGCACGGTTTCGATCAACTCCGCCTTCTCGGGAACCGCGAATTGGAAGAGCAGGTCGTAACGGTACTCAACAGCGAAATCGTTCAGGTCAGAGAGCGCAACGGGCGTGACCGGAAGCGCCTCACCCAGGTTCTGAAGCGCCGCAGCTAGGCGAAGAAGATTGTGCGTTAACTCAAATGGGGCTGATCGGCGGAGATAAAAGCCTTCATTAGCTTCTCCATCGCCTGCTGGGCGTGAAAGCCGAGAACCGCGTCCGGGTTCCCAGTCGCCTGGAGGGCAGACTCATCTTCAGATGCTTTGATCAGAAGAACCTGTGCCTGCGTGTAGGGGCCGTTGCTCATATGCTACGTATCCATCATGGAGAATGCGGTGGTAAATCAAATTGATTTCGCCGCGAAAGCGGCCGGCAAACCGCTCAGTTGTCATAACCAAATCGATACTCATCGGAACCTCGTCAAGCTTGCGCCGCAGGGCTCGGCGAATTGTAGCGAGCTCGCCCTCAGCTGCGTCGGGCCTCAGCACGGCCATGCCCAGGTCGCTGTCCCACTTGGCCTCGCCGCGCGCCCAGGAGCCAAAAAGGATCACGCGCGAGGGCTGCGTGATCTCCACAGCAAGCTTCACCGCAAGATCGACTTTCTCTTGTGTTGGGGAAAGCTCTTCAAGAGCGGCGCGAACTTTGTCGGCGGTCAGCACGGATACCTCAAAGACAGTTTAGTCCGGTTCCTGCGGCGGTTCGCGGGAAATCGAGCGGCTACTTGCCGATGCGGCTCTGGCTTCGGGTGGTTCCTGGGCGGCCACGATGCTCAAAACAAGGATAGAAAAAGCCATTTCTATCTGCAGGGCTCATGAAACCAGGAACAGCCCGCGCATTGACTCTCCTTCTTCACACCCCCACCGGAAACGGCTTGGGGCTGGACTCATCGGTATTTGCGCCGCCGCTGCGCCACCGCTCAAAGCGGCCCTGCAGCAGGCTCATCAGCCCGGTGTACCAGTAACCGATGACAAACAAAATCAGAAACGGCGCAGTAAAGTAGTTGTGGTTCGAAAAGGTATACAAAATTGCCAAAAAGAAATAAGTGCCGAAAAGCAGCTCGATCCACGGCGCCAATTTCAGCCGCTTGCGATACTTGGCAGCCTGTGACTTTTCACCCTTCTTCGCGACGCGGTACTTCGGAGTGCGCACAAAAGCGCTCTTGATGCCCAGCAGCGCCTCCACCACGGCCACCGTATTCGTGACGGTCAGGCCAATGCCCAGCGCCATCAGAAAGGGCAGGTAGAGAAATGTCTTCATCCATGTCTTCGGGAAAAGCTCACGCTCGCTCATCACGTAAAAAACCGCGATCGAAAAGCTCGATGCGGCGAATAGCGGCACGTCGATCAGCAGCATCTGAAACCAACCCTGGTAGAAACGGCAAATCATGGCCGGAATCAGCCCGGCAGACATGATGACCATCAGCGGATAGCTGAGGTTGGCCGTGAGGTGGTAAACGGCCTCCACCTTGATGCGCCGCGGCACGTCCGACTTGAACATTAGCGGCAACACCTTGATGCTCGTCTGGATCAACCCCTTGGCCCAGCGCGCCTGCTGGGTCTTGAATGCAGTCATCTCAATGGGCAGCTCTGACGGGCACTCGATGTCGGGCAGATACTTAAACTTCCAGCCGGCCAACTGCGAGCGGTAACTCAGGTCTGTGTCTTCAGTCAGCGTGTCGTGCTGCCAGCCGCCGCCGTCGGCAATAGCCTGGATGCGCCACATGCCGGCGGTGCCGTTGAAGTTGAAAAAGTCGCCGGTGCGGGCGCGCGCCCCGTGCTCCAGCACAAAGTGGCCGTCCAGCAGAATGGCCTCAATCTGCGTCAACATGCTGTAGTCGCGGTTCATGTGCGTCCAGCGTGTTTGCACCATGCCGATCTCCGGCTCGGCAAAGTGATGAATCACTTTCATCAGCCAATCCGGCGGAGGCACAAAGTCTGCGTCGAAAATCGCCACGTACTCGCCCTTGGCCACCTTCAGCCCGGCATCGAGAGCTCCGGCCTTGTAGCCATGACGGTTCGTCCGGTGAATATAAACGATGGGATGGCCCAGCACCGCGTAGCGCTCCACAGTGCCGGCGGCCACAGCCTGCGTTTCGTCGGTCGAGTCGTCCAGCACCTGAATCTCAAGCTTCTCGCGCGGATACTCCATGGTGCACACCGCCTCGATCAGCCGGTCGATGACAAACTGCTCGTTGAAGATGGGCAGTTGCACGGTCACGTTAGGCAATTCTTCGAAATGCCGGGGCGGATTGGGGTGATAGTTCTTTCGGTACTTGAAATAGAGGTAGCACAACGTGTAACGGTGGATGCCGTAGATCGCCAGCACAATCATCACTGCAAAGTAGGGCAGCAGTACCAGAGCATCAAAAAGATTCCAGTGATAAAGTCCCGTGAAGGTCTGATCCGTGGTCTGCATCGCCTTCAGGTAATGCCGCAAACCGTTCTGTGGCGCAAAAGCCGCGTGCGCGGCCAACCGCAAGGTCAGGCCGCGAAGCAGCCCGGCGGCGGGATTCAGAAGCTTCACAAGCGCGGCGAACAGGGATGAGCCTCCACGTCCGAGATACCGTCCATTGTATGCGATGGAGGACCGCGCTGCCGCGGCAGGCAGC
Organism: Occallatibacter sp.; assembly: GCA_050013735.1. Taxonomy (GTDB): domain Bacteria; phylum Acidobacteriota; class Terriglobia; order Terriglobales; family Acidobacteriaceae; genus Telmatobacter. Next base: position 85,324 of record JBEKEQ010000001.1, on the reverse strand, counting down.
ACTCAGTACCGCCATCGCATGCGGTCGATCGAATTCGGCCATGCATCCTAAATGTTATGGGCGGTCGCAGTTGCCCTGCCGCGAGCTTCTGGCGTAAAGTTGGCTGAGCCGTAGGAGGCAAGCTCTTCTATGTCCACACTTTCTGCTTTACCCGTCATCGCCGCTGCCGGCGGCAGCTTCCTGCTTGATACCCGCACCCCCGCCGAAATTTTTACCCCTGAAGATCTAAACGAAGAGCAGCGCCAAATCGTCGCCACGGCCGCGCAGTTTGCCCGCGACGAGATTTTGCCCGCTGTCGACGCCGTCGAAGCCAAAGAGCCCGGCGTTATGGCGGGGCTCATACGCAAGGCAGCCGAGCTCGGCTTTGCATCGGTCGATATTCCCGAAGAATACGGCGGAATGGGGATGGACAAGGTGACCTCCGCGCTCGTCACTGACCATCTGTCCGTGCTGGCCAGCTTTTGCACGGCGTTTGGCGCCCACATCGGCATCGCCACCCTCCCTCTCGTTTGGTACGGCACTGAGCAGCAGAAGCAGCGCTATCTGCCCAGGCTTGCCTCCGGCGAGTGGATCGGCGCTTACGGCCTCTCCGAAGCCAGCTCCGGTTCCGATGCCATGAATATCCGCGCTCGCGCAACGCTCTCCGCCGACGGTAGTTATTACACCCTCAACGGCGAGAAAATGTGGATCACCAACTGCGGCATCGCCAGCCTGTACACGGTTTTCGCCAAGATCGACGGCGAAAAATTCTCCGCATTCCTTATCGAGCGCAATACTCCCGGACTAACCGTTGGCGCTGAAGAGCACAAGATGGGCATCCACGGCTCGTCAACCTGCCCGCTGGTCCTCACAGACTGCCGTGTCCCCGCCGCCAATCTGCTTGGCGAAGCCGGCAAGGGCCACCACATCGCCTTCAACGTGCTAAATGTGGGCAGATTCAAGCTGGGCGTGGCCTGCATCGGCGGTGCGCGGCACGCGCTGGCTCACATGATCCGCTATGCCAGGGAGCGGCACGCCTTCGGCAAAGCCATCGCGGAGTTCGGCCTCATTCAGCGCAAAATCTCAGCCAGTGCCACCGCCCTCTACGCCGCCGAGAGTATGGCCTACCGTACGGTGGGCATGATCGATGCGTCGCTGGCGCAACTTGGCCCGGAGCAGGCGCCGCGAGAGATTCAGAAGCGCATCGAGGAGTATGCCGTGGAGTGCTCCATCCTCAAGGTATACGGATCGGAGATGCTGACCCTTGTGGCCGACGAGCTGATTGCCACCATGGGAGGGTACGGCTATGTGGAAGAGTATCCGGCCGAACGCTATTACCGGGATGCGCGGATCAACCGAATCTTTGAAGGGACCAATGAAATCAACCGGCTGATCATTACCGGGTGGCTCATGAAGCGCGCCCTGAGCGGGCAACTGCCGCTGCTCGGGGCCATCAAAAAAGTGATGGACGAGGTAACACAGCCGCCCAGCTTCGATGCCGGCAGCGATGCGGGCGGCCCGTTGGCGCGGGAAGCCGAGGTATTGGCCTCGGTCAAAAAGATCGCGCTCTTCGCCGCCGGAGTAGCCAGCCAGCGATTCATGACCGCCCTCCAGGAGCAGCAGGAGGTGATGGCCGACCTGGCCGACATCATCATGCAGGCCTACGCCTTGGAGTCAGCTTTGCTGCGGGCGCGCAAACTCGCAGAGGCCGGCCGCAACACCGCCGAAGCGGCTGCGGCAATGACCGGACTGCTTGCCGACCAGAGCATGGGCCTCGCCGAGCAGGCCGGGCGTCGAGTGCTTGCAGCCTGCGCCGAAGGCGATTTGCTCCGCACCCAACTGGCCATCCTGCGGCGCCTCGCGCGATTCCCCCCCGCCGACTCAGTCGCGTTAAGCCGTACCGTGGCGCGCCACGCCACCGAGCTGGAGCGCTATCCGGTGTAAGAATCGGGGCAAATGAGTGGCCCCGACGGCTGGTGCTCCCGGTCGGCGGTTGGCCACGGTCTCAACGGCTTTTTCCAACCCAGCTGAGGGTGCCACCGGTCCCTCGCTTTTGGGGACCGGTGACTTTCGCCACTTTATCTCTGACATCTGATCTCTGACCCTGACCCCTGTTCCCTGATCTCCGGGCCTCAGGGATCAATTAGAGCGTCGGCTGGCGGGCGGAACTATGCCGTTCATCCGCAGGTAAACCACCATCTGTCCGTAGTGGTCCATGAAGTGGGCGAGCCCGAACGTTGCCATCCCCGCGCGCGTGCCATGCGCGGTCTGCACAAAGGCGTTCTCCGTGGTGATTCCATCCACGAAAGCGTGAGCGTCCGCGAATGAGTCCTTCAGCGCCTTCACAATATCGGCCTTGCTGGTGAGCTTTTCGATTGCATCGGTCTTGGCCTTATCCACGGCTTCTGAATAGTTCGGGCCGCCAAAAAAGTAGTAGTTTGACTCAGCCACGTGCTTGATCTGCTCGCCAAAGGTCCGCACTCCTTTGAACTCGCCCAGGGCCAAAGGCGGCGCAAAGCTGTATTTGTCCTCGGGCATGGCCTCGGCCGCGCTCACAAACTCCTGCTCCATACCGCTCAGCAGCTTGCCGTAGGATTGCGCCGGGGAAACGACCGTTCCGATGGCTGGCTTGGCAGGCGCCGCGGCCTGGGCGTGGGCCACCGCGGATGCGGCCAACAGACAACAACCAAGAATGCAGGCGGCCATGCGGCCTCCGGCGTGGGTGAATTTGTGCATGGGAATCTCTCCTCCCGCGGCCTCTGCCGCGTGAGTGCAATTTACCAGATCAACAGCCATTCCTGACACCATAGACGCATGAATCCGCCGTTCGCTGGCGGGACCGCGCGGGAAACCCACTTTCCCCGTACAATGAGGAAAAAGGAGATTTCAGCCATGCGCCGAGTCTATATGGACGCCAATGCCACCACCCCTCTGTTGCCAGAGGTTGTGGAGGCCATGCGCCCCTGTTGGACCGAGCATTTTGGCAACGCCTCCTCGATTCATCTCCACGGCCAGCAAGCCCACGCCGCCGTTGACCGGGCGCGCGAAACCATGGCGGAGTTCTTTAATTGCCGCGCAGCCGAGGTGGTTTTCAATTCCGGCGGCACAGAGGGCGACAACACCGCCATTTTTGGCCTGCTGCACCCCGGCGATCACTTCATTACCACCTCCATCGAGCACTCCGCCATTCTCGAATCCGCCAAGCGGCTCGCTCGCGACGGCGTGGAGACGACCTTCGTTGCGCCTCTGCCCAGCGGCCTGATTGACCCGATGGATATCCGGCGGGCCATCCGGCCTCAGACGCGGCTGATCAGCGTGATGCTGGCCAACAACGAAACCGGCGTCCTGCAACCCGTCGAAGACATCGGCCGCATTGCCGACGAAACCGGCATCTTTTTCCATATTGACGCTGTGCAGGGCGCGGGCAAGGTCAAGTTTGACGTGCGCCGCTTCGGCTGCCACCTGCTCTCAATCAGTGCCCACAAAATGCACGGGCCCAAGGGCATCGGCGCCATGTTTGTGCGCCGCGGAACTCCGCTCGAGCCGCTCATGGTGGGTGGCAGCCACGAGCGCCGCCAGCGCGCCGGCACTGAAAACGTGCCCGGCATTGTGGGCCTGGCCAAGGCTGCGGAGCTAGCCATGCACTCGCTGGAAGATGGGACCATCACCCGGCTTGCGGCCCTGCGCGACCGGCTGGAAGAGGGGATTTTAGAGATTCCCGGCACGGGCCTCAACGGATCCGACGGCGACAACCCTGTTCCTCGCGTGGCCAACACGTCCAACATATGGTTTGACCAGTTGGAAGGCGAAGCGCTGGTGATTGCGCTCGATTTGAAGGATGTTTCGGTCTCCGGCGGGTCGGCCTGCCACTCCGGGGCCACCGAGCCCAGCCACGTGCTGATGGCCATGGGACTGGACAAAACCCGTGCCCGCGCCAGCCTGCGCTTTAGCCTGCTCAAGACAGCGACCGACGCGGATGTGGACTATGTTTTAGAGGTGGTTCCGGGGGGCGTTGAACACCTGAGGGCGCTGTCGCCGGTAGCGGCCGGAACGCTCGGCTAAGAGTTTTTTCCCCATGACGCAGCACACCACCATCGCCGTAGCCATGTCCGGAGGGGTTGACTCCTCGACGGTAGCGGCGATTCTCGCCCATGCTGCCTCCGGGGATAGCGGCGCCTCCGAAGCGGAGCATTCAGTCGTCGGGCTGACCCTTCAGCTTTGGGATCAGACCCGTCTGGCCGGCAAGCACGGCATTCCCGACGCGCCCAAGGCCGGTCGCTGCTGTTCGCTCGACGATGTGTACGACGCCCGCCGCGTCGCAGAGCACCTCGGCATCCCCTACTACGTGGTCAACCAGGAAGACCGCTTTGAGGCCGATGTTGTCCGGCCTTTTGTGGATGAGTACCTGGCCGGACGCACGCCAATTCCCTGCTCATTGTGCAACAACCACCTCAAGTTCGACCAGTTGCTTCAAACCGCGCGCTCCATCGGCGCAAGCCGCATCGCCACCGGCCACTACGCGGTGAACGAGTACGACCCGGCGCGCGCTCGCTGGATTCTCCAGCGCCCCGCCGACCTGGCCAAGGATCAGACGTACTTCCTCTTTGGCCTTACGCAGCAGCAGCTTTTCCGCACGCTTTTCCCGCTCGGCCGCATGACCAAGCCCGAAGTGCGCGAGGCTGCCCGCAGGCACGGGCTGGCGCTGGCTGAGAAGCCCGACTCGCAGGAGATTTGCTTCATCTCCGGCGGCGACTACAAGCAGTTCATCGCCGCATATCTTGAAGAGCAGGGCGAGCCGGTTCCTGAAAGCGCCGGCGAACTGGTGGCCGCCAGTGGCCAGGTTCTGGGCCGCCACGAGGGCATTTCCAACTTCACCGTGGGCCAGCGCAAGGGGTTAGGCGTCAGCTCGCCTTCGCCGCTTTATGTGCTCAACATTGACCCGGCCAGTCATCGCGTCACCGTGGGTGCAGACGCGGAACTGGCAACGCGCAGCCTGCGCGCCAACCACCTCAACTGGATCAGCATTCCTGCGCTGACCGCGCCCATGCGTGTCCGCGCCAAGATTCGCCATCGCCACGAGCCGGCCTGGGCCACCATTGAGCCGTCCGGAACCGACGAGGTAGTAGCCACCTTCGACGAGCCGCAGCGCGCCGTCACGCCAGGCCAGTCCGCTGTGTTCTACGACAACGACGAAGTAGTCGGCGGGGGATGGATCGTTTAATAGGCCGTTTCATATTCCCACAACGGCCTTGTCTGAAGATCCGGCCGGTGGCCACGGTCTCGGTAGCTTTTCCCAGCCCAGATGAGGGTGCCACCGGTCCCTCGCATTTGGGGACCGGTGGGGGAAACACCACACCGCTCCAACTGCAATGCGAGTCCACCCCAACAGTCAAGACAAACGCAATTAAACGCCGCTTTATTAAAGTATTAGGTTCATTTCCCGTGCCATTTGAGCCGGTTACACAAAAATTCGATTCAATTCTCAGCAACCCTTGCGCTCAAATCGGAACCTTTTCAGGTGCCAAAACCCAGCTTTCGGTTAATTAATCGCCGTGCTTCCTGGTTTTGTGCAACCCTATCGGCCACCATTTGCGCAGTTTCCTCAACCCTTTAGGCGACCATTTGCGGGCTGCACCGAACCGCCTGGGCCAACCCTTTGGGCCGGTAGGTTGCGCCCATAGTCTCTCTAAACGCTCGCCCTCCATCGAATGAGAGACGTCAGCTCTCAGACGACCCAGCCTGCGCCACCGGCCTGCGGCTAAGGACGCGCAGCTCCGCAATCTGGAAGCCATAGGTCGAATGAAGGACAACCTCGACACTGTCTTTACCTCGTGTGATCCCAGGTGGAATGGGGTACTCCAGAACGGCGCCGGTGTACGATGGCGGCTGTTTCCCGTGGGCGACGCTGGTTCCGTCGACCTGAATATCGAAATCGAAGTTCTGGCCATACGGCAAGACGAAGTAGCGGCACCGGATCGCAACCGGTTCGCCGGGAGGGACCTTGAGCCGATAAGCAATGGACGGCCCTGAACGCCAAGTCAGGTGCATGGCATATCCCCGCATACCGCGACCGCTATTGCTGCCGCCTTCCGCATCGAAATGGTGGGCTGTTTCCGACCCCAAATCGCCGCCAACCACCGTGTCAACGGTTCGAGCTTCCATCTGGTGAGCCTCGGCGCGCAATTGCTCCACGTTCGCGCGATGCGCATCCCATTCAGGCGGAGTCACGCGGTCCCAGTAGACGGCAGTGCTGCAATCGTGCAGCCGGAAGAACGGCTGAAGCACGACTTCACGCGGCCGCGCAACCGTGGTCATGAAAGTGAGCGGAACGCCCGCAGCCCGCAGCCACTGGCTCACGAGCTTGTCGCCGGGCACCAGCAAAGGAAGGTAATCGGGGTCATCCAAGCCGGGATCCGCTACCGGGCCGAGATCACCCGCCAGCAGGATGGGGCCGGCGAACAATGCCCCGCGGTTGGGACTGTCGGGCATGGCTTCATAGCGCAAGGCGAGCGGCGCCTTGAACACGACGTTATCACCATCACGCCACTCGCGTTCGAGCGCGAAAAACTCGCCGGGCGCAGCGGCGATGTGTTGTGCGGCACCGTTGACCCGGACGGTGATGCCGTCAGTGGCCCAGGCGGGGTATCGCAGAAAAAGAGAGAAATGCTCCGGCTGGCGCAGGGTCAATCGAAAGGTCACCGTGTCGTCGTCCGGCAGCTTTGTCTCCTGCCGCAAAAGGAGACCTTTGGCCTTCCAGCTCACCTGTGACGAGGCAAACATCTTTACATAAAGACCATCTGTGCTATGGCTGTAGATATAGTCGCTGACTCTGGAATAGCTGTCGAACCCGCTGCAGACACAACAGCTAAATTCGTCATAAAGGCTCTCAGGCGCGCGGCTGGCTCCAGGTTTGAGCGGCAGGAAATAACAGATGCGCCCGTCGCGCACATCCTGCGCCGAGAGGATGTGATTGAAGAGAGTGCGCTCGATAAACTCCGCGTAAGAGGGCCGGGGCTCAATGTTGAACAGGAGCTGGGTAAGGCGCAACATATTGTATTCGTTGCAATTTTCCGCAGTATATTGCGACAGATGACCGCTGAGTTGGCCCGCTGCGCTGAAGTACTCGCTCTCACTGTTGCCCCCGGTGGCATAGCTGTGATGGCGGGTGACAAATTCCCAGAAGAACTCGGCGGTTTTGAAATCCGCGGGGTCGTTGCTGTAGGGAAAACGCGCGGCCAGGCCGCTGATTTTCGGAAACTGCGTGTTGGCATGATTGCCGGCCAGATTGTCTTTTCCCGCGGCCAAGTCATCGAGGAGAGCATGGTCTTGCCAGCGGCGAGAGAGCGCCATGTATCGTGAATCGCCTGTATCCGCATAGAGATCGGACAGCACCCAGTTCAGTCCGCCGAATTCGACAGTCATCAGGTCGGCCAACTGCGCATCGCTTAAATGCGACATATGCTTGTCAAGCCAATCGCCGAGCCTGATTTCGATTTGTAACGCTTTGGGCAAACCGGCGATTCGATAGGCATCGCGGAGACCAGAAAAAATTTTCTCAAGCGCGTAGTAAGGCTCAGCCTGCCCATGGCTACCCCAAGGGCTGAAGCCTTTGAACTTGCCCTCCTTTTCAATGCGCGCGAATATCGCCCGGCCATCGCGGGTCCCGAGCAGATAGCCTCCAGTGGACTTCTGGCACGTCTCGAGTTCATCCAGAATGTAATCCAACCGGCGGCGGAACTCGTTGCCGTCCCAGCCGTCAAGGCTCATCGCTTGGTACGAGATTCCCGATAAATAAAACGCAAGCGCGACTCCGGGCAGGTTATTTGTCTCCCAACCTAGATAGGGCGGTGCTTTAGCCTCCAATCCGGCTTCAATCCGGTACGGCGCCAACATGCGGTCCACGTCAAGGCTCAACAAATAGCGGGCCGCGGCTTCCCTCGATTCCTTGAGCGGTCCGTCGGTCAGGCGCACATCGGCCGGAGAAAACGGCATTGTCTTCGGCGGTACGATAGGGTTGGCGGCATGAAACCCGGCCCGCGGCAGTCCGCCGGTTGCGTTCAACTTGGGTTCTTCGCCTGTGGCAAACTGAGACGCGGCCAGGAGCGAAGCCGCGTCGAGCATAAAACTGCGGCGAGTGATTCCGGCGTTAGCGCTTCGTTTCATTTTCGATTCCTCGTCGTCACATAGGGCTCGCGGGGAAGGCCCTTCTTCAGTCCTGAGCTAACTTAAGGGCCGTCCCGACCTCAAGCCAAGTCATTGGAGCACGGTGCGGATCATGGCGCGTTGCTTTCCCGGGAATTTCTGTTCAGCCACCCACGATGGGACACATTCGGACCACCATACTACCAACAAAGTAATGGATACCCACGCAGCAAGTCGAACTCTTCTGATGAATACAAAGCTACCGCGGGCCAACAGTCTGCGGGATTTGAGGGGAGAGCGGCGATTCCATTCCGAAACGGATAGGCGGAGCTGGAGTCTGCACAACTCGATTTGAACGTAAAGCCAGAGTGGCAATTTCAGGCGCGGGTGACTGTTAATTGGGGCAAAATACTGACGCGAAAAATAGGACGTTTTAGCGGAAATTTATTCATGCAGACCGTCTGGGCCGAGTGATATTCTCCCTCAACGGGGGTTGTCCCGCTTATTCCTACAAATCCCACAGGAGATCGAAATGTCACTCCGCATCAACGATACAGCGCCCGACTTTACGGCTGATTCAACCCAGGGCCCCATCCACTTTCACGAGTGGATTGGCAACGGCTGGGCTGTGCTCTTCTCCCATCCCAAAGACTTCACGCCGGTGTGCACCACCGAGCTTGGTTACATGGCGGGCCTGGCGCCTGAGTTCGCCAAGCGCAACGTCAAGGTGGTCGGCCTGAGCGTCGATCCCGTAGAAAACCATGCCAAGTGGGCCGCGGACATTGAGGAGACGCAGGGACACGCCGTGAACTACCCGATGATCGGCGATCCGCAGCTGAAGGTGGCGAAGCTTTATAACATGCTTCCCGGCGATGCGGGCGATACCTCAGAGGGCCGCACAGCGGCCACCAACGCGACCGTGCGCACCGTGTTTGTAGTGGGGCCGGATAAAAAGATCAAGCTGACGCTCAGCTATCCCATGAGCACGGGAAGAAATTTTGACGAGGTCCTTCGAGTGATCGACTCGATGCAGCTGACCGCTGCCCACAAGGTGGCGACCCCGGTGAACTGGAAGTCGGGCGAGGAGGTGATCATTTTACCCTCGGTGACGGAAGAAGAAGCAAAGGCCAAGTACCCTGACGGATGGCGCGCGCCGAAGCCGTATTTGCGCATTGTGCCGCAGCCTAAGTAGGGCGGGGCGAATTCAAATTCTGTCATCGCCGGGTGAGCGAAGGCCGTACGGTTCCTGAGGGTGTATCGACACACCCTCAGGCCTTCGAAAAGGAGGGATCATGGAAATCAAGCGCTTCTATCTCGGCTGCCTGGCGCATGCGTCCTATCTGATCCACGACGGCGGGGAAGCTGCAGTCATTGATCCGCAGCGCGATGTGAATCTCTACCTTGAAGAGGCGCGAGAGCTCGGCGTGAAAATCTGTTGGGTGATTGAGACCCACCTGCACGCGGACTTCGTTTCCGGCCATCTTGAGTTGGCCGGTCGCACGGGCGCGACCATCTGCCTGGGTGCCGGCTCAGGCGCAACCTTTGCGCACCGCGACTTGAACGACAGCGACGAACTGCCGCTGGGTGCGGCGACGCTGCGCGTGATTTTCACTCCCGGCCACACCGAGGAGAGCATCTGCATTGTGGCGCTTGAAAATGGCCGCGATCCGGTGGCTGTGTTTACAGGCGACACGCTTTTTATCGGAGACGTGGGACGCCCCGATCTGTCGCCTGCCAGGTCGCCGCAGGAGCTTGCCGGGCTGCTCTTTGACAGCCTCCACGAAAAGCTGCTGACGCTGCCGGACGAGACGCTGGTTTATCCGGCGCACGGAGCAGGTTCGCTGTGCGGACGGCAGATGAGCAGCGACTCCAGCTCCACGATTGAGAAGGAACGCCGCTTGAACTACGCATTGCAGCCCAAGAGCCGCGAGCAGTTTGTCGCGCTGCTGACGGCGGAGATGCCGGCGCGGCCGGCGTATTTTCAAAGCGAAGTAGCTCGCAACCGGAGCGGAGCCGTTGCCCTGGAACAGCTTCCTCCGGTGAGCAGGCTCAGTCCAGAAGAGGTGATAGAGCTGCAAACACAAGGCGCGGTGGTTCTGGATACGCGCCCCGCTGAGCAGTTCGGCGCGGCTCACTTGCCTGGTTCGCTGCACATTCCGCTCTCAGGACAGTTTGCCTCATGGGCAGCGCGGCTGCTTGGAACGGACGCCACGCTAGTGCTGGTGGCTGAAAACGATGCGGATGTGGAAGAGGCGCGGATGCGGCTGGCCCGCGTGGGAATTGAGAAGATTGCAGGGGCGCTTGGCGGAGGAATTCTTGCGTGGATCGACGCCGGCAAGTCGATCCGCTCAGTGGACCAGATCTCCGCGCAGGACGCAGCGGAGTGGCTCAAAGCCGAACCCGGCCGGTACACGATTCTTGATGTCAGGGAAAAGGCGGAGCGTGCAGCGGGCGGTTCGATTCCGGGCTCGGTTTCGATCCCCCTGGCTGTCCTGGAAGAGCGAGTGGGCGAGCTCGACCGTAATCAAGAGATTTTTGTGCATTGCCGGAGCGGGTATCGAAGCTCCATTGCCAGCAGCATTCTGGATTCCGCCGGCTTCACTCAGTTGGCCAATATCGTGGGCGGATACGACGCCTGGGCGCTTATACCCCCGGCCGAAGTGAACGCACCGGCAGCCAGCTGCGGGCGGTCCTGATCGCAGGCTCTAAACAAACCTGTCGTCGATGCGCTCATCTCCACTGTGGCGAGGAACCGTTCTCCCCTGCACCGTTCGGGCGCCGCGCAGTGAATCGATGGCCGCGTTGGCGAATGCAAACAGGCCAGAGAGCTGGCGCGCGGGCTTGACGACGGCTTCGGCCACGGCAACGCTGGCCTTGTCCACGCCATCCAGAACGGTGGAAAGCATTGCATCCAGCCGGCTGGTCTGATGCCGCACTCGTCCAAGGATATCCTTGGTGCAGGCATCCACCTGGGCAGTGAGGCCGCGCAAGCTGTTCGCAACCTCCGCCAGATCGGTAATCGTCGCTTCCAGTTGCGGCGCTGTACGGGCAAGAAGATCGCCGGCGCGAACGCAAACTGGTATTACGGACGAGCGAAGGTCCTCGATCTCATCTTTCAGGGAATTCGACAATCGGCGCACGGAAAGAAGGATTCCCAGCAGGATGAAGGCCTGCCCTATCATGGCAAGCGCGGTAAGACCAAGAATTGCGATCAAAACATTTTGGTTGTCTAGATTTGGCATCGGCGTAATCTCGCGCAGGTCCTCTGCATACAGGCTTCAAAAACTTGCTCAGCGCCCGGAGTGGACTCTTTGCGTCCGGAGTTGAGCGCGGGCCATATCACCAGCCTGCGCTCAGCCGGAAAGCGCGTGTGCGGCATGCACATGAGAGACCGAACCCGGATCGGATCCAGAAATCCGGAGGGAAAAAACGCGTGTCCGAACTATGCGGGATCGCTGGGGGTGGTGGTTGTCTTGTAGGCCTGGCGTCCGGCGTCCACGGCCGCCGTTACGCGCGTGGTCTGGTCGGTAACCAGGTTCTTGCCCCGCTCCACAAACTCTTCCCATTGAGCCCGTCCGCGATCGACGTATTCGCCAACCTGCTCCTTGCCCTTGTCCACCAGGGTGCTCACCTGCTCGGCGGCCTGTTGGGTGCGGTTGCGTAGATACTCAGTGCCTTCGCGTGCGCCAACGATCAGGGTCTCGCGAGTCTCACGGCCGCTCTTGGGGGCATAGAGAATGCCCACCAGCGCGCCCACGCCTAACCCGGCCACAAACCATGCCAGGCCGTTTGCCTTGCTGTCTTCTGACATAATGAAAATTCTCCTTTTTCGCCCAGCCTGAAGAATGCCTGAGCGTATCAAAACTTTCTGTGGCGCCGCAAATGCCCGCTCCTTTCGAGAGCAAGACCAGCGACCGCCTCAAGGCATTGGACGCAGGTTAGACATGCGGAGTTGCAAGTCATTTCCGGTGCTGAGGGTAACCTGCCCCTTCTCAACACAGTACAGGATACGCCCTTTGGGTCGACGAATTTTATTTTTTCCACGGCGACCCGGAATCCGCGCGCCGGCGGCGATGCACGCGCGAGGCACGCTTTGGGAAAGCTTGCTTATGAGATGCGCACTTCTATCCACTCGAGGGGCATTCCGGCCGGGTTGCGCCCTTCGGTAGCTAGCTTCAGCCAGCCGTCCCGTATGGATGCCTGGCTCTGCGTGACTGCGCCACCGAAGTAATGATTCAAAACCTTCGCTTGCCCGCCCTGTTCGCGACGAATCGAAATTTCGCCACCGCCATAAGGCGCAATGGCCAGGGCGTTGCATTGCGCAATGCTGTTTGCGGTTCTGGATGCAACCACCACGGGCATGCTCGAATGAACTGAATTTGCGACGCGCTGGTCTGGAGTTTTGGAGTGGAACAGGGGATTTTCTTCGCCGGGAACGGGAGGACGCCAGGCAAGCAGCACCAGTTGGCCGCGTTCAAAGCGAGCCCAGGAGCGGGCGTGGGCTCCGAATGTGGGCGCCAGCGAGACGGTGCCCAAGGGGAGAATTTCAAAGGTGGCAGTGGGACGCAGGACGGCGGCGATTCCGTTGTATTTTGCGATGAGCTCGGGAGTGGAGGTTTCGCTCTGTTCGTCGCTGCGGAAGTCGTTGAGGCAGCCGACCGAGCCGACCGCGGCCGAATCGAACCAGATGTTGGGCGAACTGGCCCAGTCGTAGCCGGTGGAACCGTAGGTTGGAACGCCGAGCGGGCCTAACAGGCTGCTGAAGTAAATGCGCCGATTCGCCTCCAAATCGTATTCTCCCGCGCACATATAGAGGTCGTCGGTGCTGTGCAGGTCAAAGTAGTCAAGAAACAGGGGCGACAGGTTGTAGTACATCACCACCAGGTCGGGATTGACCTCGCGCATGGCAGGGATGGCCACCTGGAGCCCCTTCAGCATCAGGCGCTCTCCTGCGAAGCGCTTTTCCTGCGGAGCGGCGATGCCGACAGCGGGCAGCTCGTAGCCGAAGTCGAATTTGAGCAGGTCGGGCTTGTAGCGGCGGACGAAGCGGCGAGCCAGATCGGCGAGCACCTTTTCGACGGCGGGCTGGGTGAAGTCGAGAATGTAATACCCGCCTTCAGTAAAGCTGGACCGGTAGGTCTTGCCGTTCGGCGTCTTGAGCATGTTGTCTGCTGTGAGGCCCAGGTCGGCGGGACGCTCGCAACGCATGAGCGCGGCCCACAAGCCTATGCGCATTCCGTCGGCCCGCATCTTGTCAAGGAACTGCTCGAAATAAGGAAACCGGTCTGGGGCGTGTTCCAGGTTGCCGTAGGCGCCTTCCCATTTGTCGTCGATGGAAAACAGGCCGGCCTTCATTCCTGAGGCTTTCAGCTCCGCGTAGATTCCTTCGAGAAACTGCTGGTCCAGATGATTTCCGCGCTTGTTGCGGTCTACCTGCACGCCCCATGTGCAGAATTGCGGCGTGAGAGCGGTGGCCGTTTTGCGGGCGCTGTTCTGGCGGCGGTGGATGATTCCGGCGTCGAGCAAGCCTTGATAGTAGGCGGCAATGGCCTGGTAATAATCGGGCGCTACGGTCCATAACAAGGTTGCGCCGAGGGTGATGGCGCCGGGGCCGCGAAGGTGCTTCCACAGATCGCTGCGATAGTCGACCCAGAGGCTGCTCCTGCTGTCTTTGAGCTCGAGAAAAAGATCGCCGCCGGGAAGATCGGCGAGGCCGCACGCGAATGCATCCGAGCGGCCCAGAGTATACATGTCGCGCTGGCCATTGATTTCCGCAAAGTTGAATCCGCAAAAGTAATGTACGGGCAGGCCCCATTGCTGGGAGAAGCCGGGAAGAAAGCTGCCCCGGCCGAGCCATACATCCGCATCCATGTGGACATGTTCAACAACGATGGGGCTGATGGGAGAGCCGGAGAGCAGGCCGGGGGCGACAAAGTACGCAGAGTCGAGAGTTGGTTTGGTTTGTGCGCCGATGCCGGTGGCAAAGTAGTGCAGGCTTACGATGTCTTCGCCGACGGGCGTGTCATATTGGATGGGTTCGGTCCAGATGCCGTGTTCGTCGAATCGCCATGGCGCTTGCAGGCGAGCGGCGCCGTTTACACTCTCATAGCTGAAAGTGATGCGGCCAGAGTCGACGCGATGACCGGTGGCTTTGCCTGGGGTGCAGACCCGGAGCGTGGGCTGGCCGGCCGGGGCCACAACAACCGAGGGCTGCAGATTGCCGCTCACGATGAGGCGATTTTTGCTGTCGCGCAGGCGAAATGTGTCGTCGGCCTGCGTGTACTCCCACGTGTAGTTAACGCCCTTCACAGTCACATTTGAGTCGTCGCCGGTGATAGCGGGCATTTGCGCGACTGCTGACAGTTTGTTTGAAGTCGCGGCGAGCAAAGCTCCCGTGGAAAGCTGTACAAAAGTGCGGCGATTCAATGTGCTCATCTTTCTTCCTCGACGTGCGGGTTGTGGCTTGTGATTGAACGCATTATTCTAGCCGTTGCAGCCGCAGCTATAGGCCATCACTTCCGCGAAGTGCATGGCCTCGCGGCGGGATAACTGCGCGATCTGCTCGCGGCAACTGAAACCGTCGGCAACGATAAGAGTCATGGGGCCAGCGGATTCGACGGCCGGCAGCAACCCGTCGCGCGCGATGATCTTCGAGACTTCAAACTTATCCGCCTCAAATCCGAACGGCCCGGCCATGCCGCAGCAGCCGGCCTGTATGGGCTCGACTGTGGCGCCGGCCTGGCGCAGCAGAGCAATCTCGCTGGCAGGGCCTCCGAAGACGGCTTTATGGTGGCAGTGGCCCTGGAGCAAAATGCGCGCGCCTGGCAGGCGGCCGGTGGCCCATTCCGGAGCTTCGCCAGCCAGCCAGTCGGCCAGCAGCCAAACTTGCTTGCTAAGGCTCTGCGCGCGCGGGTCGTCGGGAAATAACTCCAGTAACTCGTCTTTGAAGACGCTGGCGCAGCTCGGCTCGAGAAAGATAAAAGGCACGCCAGCATCGATTTGCGGAGCCATGCGGCGTAGGACTTTATCGAGGTAACTGCGCGCAGCGCCCAGCAGGCCGAAGTCATAGAGCGGACGGCCGCAGCAAATATGACCCTGCGGAGTCTCCACCCGGAAGCCGGCCTGGGTCAAAACGGTTTCCGCGGCGGCAAGCGTCTGCGGGTGGTAGTAGTTATTCCATGTATCCGGCCATAACATCACGCGCTTGCCTTTTGAATCGCCGGCGGAGTCTCGCGATTTTAGATAACTCTTCGCAGCCAGGCGGGGTAATTTGCGCTGCTGGGCAACGCCGACCATTCGCTTGATGAGCGAACCGGTGACGGGGCCGTTGAGCAGGGAATTAGTCAGCGAGGGAGTGAGCGAGACCCAGCGGGCTAACTGGTCGGCGAAACCGAAGACGTAATGGTGGAGCGGGTGAAGGCGGCCTTTGTACCGTTGGGCGAGAAATTCAGACTTATATGCCGCCATGTCGACCTGCACCGGGCACTCGGATTTGCAGGCTTTGCAACTGAGGCACAGGTCGAGGGCTTCATGCACCGCATGGCTTTGAAAACCTTCTTCGCGCAGCGCGCCGGCCAGCATCTCCCACAGCAGGCGCGCGCGGCCGCGCGTGGAGTGCTGCTCCTCTCCGGTGGCGCGGTAACTGGGGCACATGACGCCGCTGTCGGCCTTGCGGCACGCGCCCACTCCCACGCAGCGTTCGGTGGCGCGTTCAAGGGAGCCATTGTCGGCCGTAAAGGCCAAGTGGGTTTCGAGCGCGCGAGGAGATTCATTGCGGGCATACGGGGCATCGCGCAGATTTTCCAGCGGGTCATAAACGCGAACGGCGTCAACCAGCTTGCCGGGATTCATGCGGTTATCGGGGTCCCATAGCGCCTTGAATTCGCGGAAGGCCCGCATCAGTTCGGGGCCAAACATTTTTGGCAGCAGCGCGGCGCGAGATTGGCCGTCGCCATGTTCGCCGCTGAGTGAGCCGCCAAAGCTGAGCACCACATCGGCGGCGCGATCGATGAATTCCCGGTAGCAGCGCAGGCCTTCCTCGGTGCGGAAGTCGAAGTTGATGCGCAGATGAACGCAGCCCTGGCCGTAGTGGCCGTAAAGCGGGCTGCGGTAGCCGTATTCAGCCATGAGCGCGGTGATGCGGCGAAGATAAGCGCCGAGTTGTGCGGGCGAAATGGCTGCGTCTTCCCACCCTTCGTAGCGATCGGGCTCGCCGGGAACAAAGACCATTGCGCCGAGAGCCGATTCGCGAACATACCATACGCGCGCGGCTTCGGCGGGCGAGTAGATGCGGGCCGTGGGCGCTCCGGGCCAGCTTTGCGCGGCTTGCGCAAGGGCCTCGGCTTTGGCCTGCGCTTCGGCGGCGTCCCATGCGCCCATTTCGACAAGCAGAAATCCCACGCCGGGCGGCAGCAGCGCAACGTCTTCGACGGCCAGGCGCTTGCGGCGCATAAACTCAACCAGCAGGCCGTCAAAGCCTTCCAGGCCGATGGGCCGATGTTCGAGCGCGCGGGGAACGGCGTCGGCGGCCACAAATGGATCGTCGAATGCCAGGGCGGTGAGGACGCGGAAGGGCGGGCTGGCAGTGAGGTTAAGATTTGCGGAGACCACGGTGGCGCATGTGCCTTCGCTGCCTACCAGCGCGCGGGCCACGTTGAATCCGTTCTCGCTGAGCAGCTCATCCAGGTTGTAACCGGAGACCCGGCGGGGAATGCGCGGGAATCGTTGCCGAATCAGCTCCGCGTAGCCGTCGCGCAGCCGAGCCAGGCCAGCATAAATTTGACCCACGCGGCCTCCGGCGCGGATGAGACCGGCGAGCTCGGCCTCGCCGGTGCGGCCCACTGTCATGCGCGTGCCGTCGTAGAGAACAATGTCCAGCGACTCCACGTTATCCACCACTTTGCCGCCGAGCAGTCCGTGGACTCCGCAACTATTGTTGCCGATCATGCCGCCGAGGGTGCACCGGCTATGCGTGGCGGGATCGGGCGCATAGGTGAGGTGGTGCAGCTCGGCGGCCTCGCGCAGGCGGTCGAGCACGATGCCCGGCTCGACGCAAGCGAGCTTGGCTGCCGCGTCAATGGAGGTGAGAGCGTGCATGTAGCGCGAGAAATCGAAGACCACGGCCACGTTTGCGCACTGGCCGGCGAGGCTGGTGCCTGCGCCTCGCGGCAGCACCGCGGCGCCGGTGGCGCGGCATGCACCAAGAGCAGCTTCGACATCCGCGGCGTCGTGGGGCAGGATGACGCCGACGGGGAGCTGGCGGTAATTCGAGGAGTCGGCAGCGTAAAGCGCGCGAGAACCGAGATCGAAGCGCACGTCGCCGCGAAGAGTGGATTTGAGACGGGCCTCCAACTCGCGGTGCGCGGCAAAGCGCTCATGATCGAGCGGAGGCTGGTTGGTCAGAATTGAAAAAGACGAAGTAGCCACGGGGTAATGGTAGCGCGCCACGGGGGGCATTGGATCTGTCATGTGGCCGGGATTCCAAGAAAGTCGGCTACCGGGGCCATGACTGCACTTCGCGAACGATAGGCAGCATCGTCTCAAGTGCGGGTGTTGTCTCAGGTCCGGTAATGGAGGCAGTCTGGTCGGTTGCGAGTCGCGGCAGACGCTTTAGGGTAACGTGGGTTGGAGCCAGGGACGCGTTCATATCGGCAGACAACGCCTCTCCCGCAGCCTTGGCCATTGTGTATTCGGTCATTCCCTGCGGCCGTTCAGCGACGAACACTGAGGAAGGATAAAAGAGAGACAACCTTGGCTGTCGTGCTCGCAGCGCCTGCGATAACTGCCAAAATCCATCGACGTAGAAAGTTAGAAACTCCTTCAATCGTTCCGTGACAAATATCTCGGCTTGCGGCCGATAGATTGCCGGCGTCGCAAAATAGTATGCATGCGTAGGAGTCTCTGCCAACGAGGCCAACTGCTCATCGGCGGGCTTACGCGCATCGTAGGCAAGCGTTTCGCAGGCTCCGCCGGCAGAGCGGATCTCCTGGGCAACTTTTTCGGCATCGTCTCTTCCCGTTTGCCAGGTAGCGATGACGCGTCCGCCGCCGCTGGCGATTAATTTCGCCGTCAACTCACCTAACCCGCGCGATCCGCCAACAATCAGTGCGACGGTCCCGGCAAATTCTGCCGGCGCAACTAGGCCCGCGAGTGATTCCATCGTCGCCTGTTCCACTGGTGCCGTGCGCGCATAGCTGATCACGGTTCCGGTCAGGCCGCCGCCCGCAATCTCCTGTTCGACCGAATGGAAGCGGGCGTCCGTTTCGGTCACGCGAAAGGCAACGGAGTTCTCGGTCTCAGGTTCCGTACAAATCTGGATCGTCAGCCCACTATAGATGGAGTGCAAACCGGGGCAAACCATGCCCACCAAATGACTACTGGCCGCCAACGCCATAATCCGCTGCGCGCCAAACCATCGTGCTGCCGCAGGAAATAGCGTCGCCGCATCTTCCTGAGCCATTTGAAATGGCAGGCGGCCGGAGCGGCCGGCCATCTTTTCAATGCTCAGATCCAATGGCGCGGGCGAGAAAGGGATCAGTTCCAGGGAAGCAGCCGGCCAGCCGGGGTAATCCTGGCCCACACTGCCAAAATCAAGGCTTATTTTCGACCGTGGGGCGCCGTCGACCGCAATGCTCATCCGTGCTCCAGACGGCCGTTGCTGAGTCAGAATCACTTCCGCGCACTCTTGCAGATAAACAAATTTGTTGAACACCGTTCGGATACTGCGCAATGGAGGCAAATCCGGTTGTGCCGCAGCAAGGGAATCGAGTGCCCAAAGCAGCAGGTGTATTCCATGCACGACTGGCCCTCCAGCCTGCGTGCGACGGGCCTTGAGCGCATCCAAATGAATGGGATTATGGTCGCCGGAGACAGTTGCGAATTGCTTCTGGTCGCTCAAAGTGAACTCTCGTTGAGCCAGCCTCATCGATATTTTCCCCTCTCCGGCGCCATCGCCGGACTGCGTGTCGATCAAAGAATATCAGGGCATTGTTTTCCGCAATGGAACCTAGAAGGCCTTGTAGACAAGGTCGGGGGCGGGCTGGTTGAGCAAAATGGTTATGACGACAGCAGCCAGGCCCAGCGCCGACGCATATACCACGCGCGCGTAGCGGCTGGTTAGCACCGGCCCCTCGAGGGTCTTGATCGAAAGTAGCGCGGCGCGCGCCAGCTCCCACAGCGCCAATACGACTGTTGCGCACAGCCAGATTGCCAGCCAGACGCCGAACCACTGAATCGTTCCTATGGCGGAAAAGATCTTGTCTATCTGCGTCCAATTGGCCCATAACCAGAACAGTGTGAAGGCGAACCAACTGAAGGTCAGGCCACGTCCAAGAGCTAAATAGATTGGGTTCCCCGCCAGCCCCTTGTAGCCCTTACGGCCCAGGCCTCGCGCCATTCCCAATTGCCAGAGCTGGGTGATTGAAATTCCACCGCCCTGAAGCACTCCATAGACGACGAACTCCGAAGTGCGGCCATGCCAGATCCCGACCAGAAAAAACGTTACAAAAAAGCAAAAAACGCCCAGAAGCGGCTCCAGCCGCCGCGAAGAGATGTGCCGCATCAGAGCCAATAGAAGCGGGTTGTACACGTAGGTCTTGAACCAGGTCGAAAGCGTAATATGCCAGCGGTTCCAGAAATCGATGAAGGAGGAGGCCGAAAAAGGCCGGTTGAAGTTTTCCGGCAGGCGCACGCGCATGAGACGCGCGAGGGCAATGACAATGTCGATGTAGCCGGAGAAATTCGCGTAGAGAAAGAGCGGATAAAACAGGGCCAGGCGGAATGCGGCGGAGAGCCTGAGCGATAGCGGATAGGAAGGAACCATCTGCGCCAGTGCGTCTTGCTGCGCGGCCAAAAGCAGCATGGCCAGCACGTTGACCTTGAAGAAGCCGCGGATGATCCGCTCAAGTTGCAAGCCGACGGTACGGGGGCCCAGGACAATGGGCTGAGCGGCAAATTGATCGCTGGCGAAGTCGTCGTAGCGCTGGATGGGACCGGATACCAGCGTGGTGAAGTTCAGCGTGTAGAGCAGGTAGGCGCCCAGTCCAATATGCCGCTTCTCATCGCCGTCTCCCGCTTCGATCAACAGGTGCAGCACGCGGAAGAAGATGTAGGAGAGCCCCAGCGTGAAGTAGGGATAATTTAGAAACGCGCCTTCCGGCAGGAAGGTGTATTTCTTGAGCCAGATGTAGACCAGGATGACTGCCAGAATGCTCCAAACCATGAGCCTTGACCAGCCGCGTTGAAGCAGCATCAATGCGCCGTAGCCCAACGCAAGAAAGCCGAGCAAAGGCAGAAAGGCGATGGGATTGCGCGACAGCAGGCCGAGAAAGACGATGCTGGCCGCGATGAGGACGATCGAACGCCACGCGCGCGAGCGGCTGAAGTTGGAGAATACGGCCACTGCCAGGCCGAAGGCAACAAACTGGAAAGAAGCTGTATCCACGGCTATCTCGCTTGCTCCTGTGGAATGTGCGACTGGGTAACTGCTTTAAGAGCCGGCACGGCTCCGGCAGTAAGTTCCCTGGCCACCATGGCTGCAAGCATCGCATGTCCGCGGGCGTCCGGATGGCCGTCGACGGGGAAGTAAAACTGCTCGGGGTTGGGCATAGTGCGGAAGTCAGGCAAGATGTCGATGTACGTTCCTCCATGGCTCACCATGGAAGAGCGCAGGTCGCTATCCAGTTTATAGGGATCGAATCCCGGCGGCCACTCGCCCATGGAGAGCATCGCCGCCTGGGCGCGATTGGGGACAAAAACGGCTACCAGCGGGACGCCGGCCGCCGCAGCCCGCTGTTCGACCTCCGCGGCGTATTTCTCGCACTCCCCGATTTTTGCCTTGGCCTCCGCGTTCGGTTCAGTCCTCAAGAACTCCGCCTGTCCACCCGGATCCAGTAGAAAGGACTTCACATATATGGCCTGGCTCTGAAACATATAGTGGCGAAGTGTCAATGCAGTCCGATCCCAGAATTCGCGAAGTATCGATGTGGAATTGGACGAGCCACCGATTGTGGCGCCAGAACTCTCGGGGTGCGGTTTGGCGAAGAGGGCCTCTATCTGTCTCCTGATCCGGCGCATCCATGATTCGCTTCTGGGATAGAGTGTGCTCGCAGCGTTATTGC
Organism: Occallatibacter sp.; assembly: GCA_050013735.1. Taxonomy (GTDB): domain Bacteria; phylum Acidobacteriota; class Terriglobia; order Terriglobales; family Acidobacteriaceae; genus Telmatobacter. The sequence continues at coordinate 64,085 of JBEKEQ010000001.1, read as the reverse complement.
CAGGCAAGTTTGCCGGCCCTTGCTCAATGTCCCGCGGCGTAAACATCCAGAGGATCATGTCCGGCTTGACCGCCAGGGCGTCATCCAAACGCAGAGCAACATTGTAGGGTCTTCCGCCCACCCCCGGCAGCGCCTGGTCGAAGAGCTCAACCCTGCGTCCGGTCCGCTGTGAGAGCTCCGCGGGCAGCAGCGTGGTGAGAGTTTGATCGACTGGCACCCGCATTCCCAATGGGAAAGATGAGCCGACCAATACGATCCTGTAGATTTCAGGCGGCCTGGGCGCGAAATCCGCATCCGCCCGGTATCCGCTGCTGTTGAACCGGTAGGCCACCGGTTGATTCTCAGGTATTTTTTCCGTACACACGCAACCCGGAATTCCCCGAGCCGCGGGCGGAGATCCGCGGAGCGCCATGCAGTCCTCGACCTGCGCCTTTGTGAAGGCAAACATTGAGCGGGAAACCAAATCAGTGGCGCCAACGATAGCGCAGATCGTCAGCAGACTGATCGCCGGCAACAGGATCCAGTCCCGCCGCGGCAGTTTCGCTTCGCTCAGATCTTCCGGATCGCCGACGTTTGATTGGATCATTTGAACGAACTCTCCCTGGCTGCGGGAAATCCCTGGGATACCACCTTCATGGGCGCAGCTGGCGGCTCCGCGCCTTCGACATGCAGTTCCCAGCGAGTCGAGCCGGAATCATGCTCCTCCACCTTGGCGAAGCCGAGCCGGGCATAGTGGTCGACGACAAGTTTATTGCGGTCGGTGGGCAGGTAAGTTCCAGATAACTTGTGAATGCCTGCTGTACGCGCATGTTCCAAAATCTCGCGCAGCACCATGTGCTCAACTCGACGGCCAAGGACGCGGCAACTCATCAGCCAGGTATCGATCTGCCACACACCGGCTTGGGCGGGCCGGCAGATGACCACACTGATCATGCCGTTGTCGCCGAAGATATCTGCAAGGCGCACTTGAAGGGTAAACACTTCGGGATCGTTTTCCGCTTCGGTCACCTCGGGATCGGTATAGCGGCGGGTGGTGAGGTTATATTGGTTCGACTTATTAATAAGCTGGACGATCCGCGCCCGCCCCGTGGCATCGAAGGGCTGAAAGGTGATGGTCATGTCCAGCGAAGCGAGGTATGCGTCCACTCCCCCCGCCTGCTTTTGCAAACTGGCCCTTTTGGCGTTGTCCTGATAGTGGCCGGCGCGCTTCAGATCCTCGCCGGCGAAGGCGATTGCCTCAAAGTATCCCGCGGCAGCCAGCGTTCTTGCGTACCATGCGGGATCTTCAGGCAGTTCTGGAACGGCCACCTGGGGAAGCAGTTGCCGCACCAGCCCGCGCTCCACCGGGTTATCGTCGAGAAACACCATGGCATCCAGCCCTAGCGAAAGCTCCTCGGCGATGGCCTGGATGTTTGTCGCTTTGTCGTTCCAGTTGGCCTGAAAAACCGCAATGTGATCCAGCTTGAGCAGCATTTCCGGATGCTTCTCAAAAGGCTCGCGCGCCACTTCGTCGGTATTTTTCGAGGAGACGGCGAGCACGATCCCACGGCTGCGCAAATCGAGGGCCAGCCGCTGCACCGCCAGGTGCGCCTCCCCGCGAGCATCGCCCTGGGCAATCTGGATGCCCTCCAACCCGTCGTCGCCGATGACTCCGCCCCAGACCGTGTTGTCGAGGTCAAGAATCAGCGCTTTTCTACTTTTGCCGCGTAGGGCCGCAATGGTTCGCGCCACATGGTCAGCGTAAAGCGGAATCAGCTCGTCAGAAAACGGCAGCTTGCCCAGGTTCCACAACTGCGTATTATGCCAGTCGGCCACGCCTACGGTCCCGGCCAGGGCGGCCACATCGAAGAGCACGTCGCCGGATTCAAATGCATAAGCGGCCAGTTCCCGGTTGATGCCGTCTATGAGGCTGCGCAGCGTTCCCGGAAGAGCAGCGTCAAGGCTGCCAAAAAGCGTTTCCGGCGGTGGCGCGAAGGTTTGGAAGATGCACACGGCGCGCGAATGGGCGTGGATGCCGTCGCGCAAAGCCTGCAGGTAGCCGATGGCGCCCTGCACGGTGGCTGAACTGGCTTCGGCATCTCCAAGCGAGGTCTTCAACGGAAGCGCTCGATAGTCCAGGGCGAACAGAACCGCATCCGGCTTGCAGCTGTTGACCTTGGAATCGGGAGTCAAAGCCTCTTGAGCCACCTGGTCATAAGAGGGTTGAATCACTTCGAGCGCAATGCCATACCGCGCGGCACTGGCCACCAGCGCCGGAACGATCATGTCGACGGTTGAGTTGCTGAGCAGGGCCAGCCGAAATGGTACGAGCGGAACTAGATGATTGCCCTCGGAGCGCGCTTTGCCGATGAGTTTGTCAAGCCTGGTTAGCTGGTTCAGATCCAGCGCATGCGATGCAAGCTGTTGTATTTCCCGGCCGGAAGGAGCTTGAGAGGCAGCCAGAGCCTTCAGCCGCGCAGAGATATCCCCGGGCGCGGGCGGCAGCCATTGCAACTCCAAATAGAGCGAATTCATTGACGCGTTACCGTCCTTGCTCCTTTAAACAACGGTTTGCATCCTCATCCCTGGGTTCGCGCCTTGATTAGAGCTGCCAGTTGACCCACATTCTCAAGCTTTCCGATTTCAGAGGTTGAAAACTTCACCTTGAATGCCTTCTCGATGGTGAGGATCAGGCGAATATGGGTGAGGCTGTCCCAGCCGTCTACGTCCTTGGCGCTGAGCTCAGGCGTAACTTGAATGGAGTCCTCGTCGAAGACCTGTTCAAATATCTCCGTCAGGCGGGCGTATATCTGCGGTTCATCCATTTCGGATTGACTCCTTGAATAAAAGAAAAAGCGCAATCATCGTAGCGGGGGACCATTGATCAGGTTGGGCAGTTACGAGTGACTCGCATGAGCTGAGTTCGGTGCGAAGGCCTGAGCGGCCACGTTTTGAAGTTAACATGATCGGCGGCCCGCATTGAAGTCACGGCCTGCCGGAATCGAGTGTTCACTTGATTCCGGCACCGAAGAAATTGAAAACTACCGGGCGGGCCATTCCTCCACCACGATGCCCAGGTCGTTGAGTTGCTGGATGACAACTTCCACGTTGCGCCGGACCTTGGGCCGGTCCTTGCGGTTGGCCAGCGGAGATTCCGCCACCGCGATCACGCGCCCATAGCGCCACGCGCCAGGAGGCAGCGCGATCAAGGCCTCCGCCAGGTCTCCAGGGCGCAATTGAATCTCCTGGCGGCGGGCTGCTTCAGGCCGCAGCAGGGTTCCCTGGCCCAGCGTGCTGGGGTTGGCATCGACCATGGATACGCGCAAATCGAGCGTGGCGGCATCGACAGAGAGAAAAGGATTAGCCCATGCGCTGGGCTCGTGGACATCCACATAAAGGCTCTTGGTCGGTAATGGAATGCGGGCAAGCTGGTCCCGCTGGCGGTCGCGGGTAGTGGCGGAAACCTGGGCGGCGGCCTGAGCCTGATGCTCGGCGTTTACCGCGTTCTGAGCTACGCCTACCACCGCCTGTTCTTCCTTGTGACAGGCAACCAGGGCCACGGCCAGCAGCAGAGCCATGGCCTGAAAACCACCCGCATTTGAGCGCCGAATCACCCATCAAGGATAACAGGGCGCCGGTGCGCGATCTCCGCCGCTGACGGCACAAGACAACCTTTCCGTGCCTACCTCTCATCCCACACGATGGGTGTTCAAGCTGTCTCCGTTGAAAAATCGGGAACGGAAACGGTGTTTCCGCTGAAAAGGCGGGCGGAAACGGCACATTGGACAAGAGTTGACCTGTTTTGTTCCTATAAAATTTCTGTGAACGTGTTCTTTTGTGACCGTAATCCAGAGTTGCGATATGCTTTACTTGCGGTATTCTCTTGGAATAGTCCGTGAGAAATTTTGATTCTTCTTCTCGTTCAGCTTGTTTGCGGAGGATAACGACATATGAAATCAGTAGCATCGAAATTCACTGCATGGGCTTTTGCCCTGACGTTGGCGGTATCGCTTTCGGCTGCCCTGGGAGCCCAGGTTACGGCCACAACAACCTCGAAGACGGCCACCGACTCGCCGTCCCGCTGGGACATCTTCATAGGTTACAGCTATCTGGCGCCCAAGGGACAGATTCCCAACACCACAGACTCCGAGGCCGGCAATCACTACGGCCAAATCAACTGGGGCGGAATCATCAGCGCTGCTTACTTTTTCAACAAGAATATCGGCATCCAGGTTGAAGGCGACGAGCACTCGCAGTCAGAAGATTACCCGCCCGGCGACAACAATGCGTCGTTCAATTCGAACGATGACTTCGGTGGCGGAGGGGCTGGCGTGATATTTCGCTACCCAACCAACTTGCTGACGCCCTTTGGGCATGTGCTGGTGGGCACCGAGCGGGTAGGCAGCATCTATCAGGCGGATGTCTGGGGCATGGCGGTCACGGCCGGGGGCGGCCTTGATCTGCAGACGCCTCTCTTTAAGCGTCATCTGGCATGGCGCATTGGCCAGCTCGATTACCAGTACATTCGCGCCGACGGAGGCACGGTGAATGCATACCGCATAAGCACCGGCGTGGTTTACCACGTTGGCAACATCGCTCCTCCTGCGCCGGTTACACTGGCCTGCTCCGCCAACCCTTCGTGGGTATTCCCCGGCGACCCCATCACGATCACCGCGACGGCCGGCAACCTGAATCCCAAGTGGCCGGCGGTCTATGCCTGGACGGGCAGCGGCGCCACGGGTAGCGGCACCACCGTCACAATTGCTACCGGCACACTGACGGCCGGCTCCTACACGGTGACCGGGACCATCAAGGAAGGCAAGGGCGACAAGCCCTGGCTGGCGGCCACCTGCACGGCCAGCTTCACGGTGAAGGCCTACGAGCCTCCAACTGTCAGTTGCTCGGCCGACCCCAGCACCATCAAGCCGGGTGACACCAGCACAATTACGGCGGCCGGCGTGAGCCCGCAGAATCGCCCGCTCACCTACAGCTACTCGGTTGCGCCGGGCAGCGGCACTATCAGCGGCAGCGGCACGACGGCGACCTACAACTCAGCCGGCGCACCGACGGGCGCGGTGGGCATAACGTGCAACGTGGCAGACGACAAGGGCCAGACGGCAAGTGCGAACACCACGGTGACCATCACGGCGCCGTATGTTGCGCCTGCCCTGCACACCCAGACGCTGTGCTCCATCTCCTTCGACAAGAAGGGCCAGCCTCCGGCGCGCGTTGACAACGAAGCCAAGGCTTGCCTCGACTCCGTTTACACGGCCTACAAGGGTGAGTCACACACACCTGCGACGGTTGTGGTGGTTGGCGAGGAGAGCGCGGCAGAAAAGGCCAGGCTTGCCAGGCACAAGCACGCTGTAGACCTGGCTGCTCAGCGGGCAGTCAACACCAAGGCCTATCTGGTTTCGTTGGGACTTGATGCTTCAAGCATCACCGTCGCGACCGGCACAACAGACGGCAATACGGCGGAGAACTACCTGGTTCCAGCGGGCGCCACGTTCTCTACAGATGTGACTGGCACCACCCCGGTGGATGAAACCGCGGTGAAGCCGCAGGCTCGCAAACCGCTTGGCGCCAGACACCACGCGGCCAAGAAAGAAGCTGCGGCCGCTCCAGCGCAGTAAGTAACCCAGTTCGCCAGTCCTTCCCGGCTTGCCGGGGAGGACTGGCGAGCGTAAAACAAGAGATTTCCTCTGCAGTCGAGAAGGCCGGCCGGCAAACGGTCGGCCCTTTTTTTTGAAGCGGCGACAGCGCCTTACTTCCCGATCAGTTCGCGGGCGATCGAATCCAGCATTCCGTTGAGGAAGTTGATCGATTCCGGCGCGCAGTAGCGGCGGCCTATCTCAAGCGCTTCGTTGATCACAATGGGGTAGGGCGTGCCCTTGAAGCCGAGCATTTCGCCCACCGCCATACGCAGCAGGTTGCGATCGACGGCCGGCATGCGTTCCAGCCGCCAATGCTTGGAATTAGCCACGATGAGCTCGTCGATCTTTTCCTGGTTTGCGATGGCCACGCGAAAAAGATCCTCTGCAAAACCGCGCACTTCAGGCTCGACCTCGTCTCCGGCCTTCCAGAAGGTGGCCCGCACCTGGTCGGGGGTCTGCTTGCCGATGTCAGCCTGATAAAGCATCTGCATGGCTAACTCGCGCGACTTGCGACGGGGTCCGGCGGTCAAGCAATGCCGCCTTCTGCCCCACGGTCATTCACCCCACGGACGAAGACCTGTCCGCGGGGGCCCCGGCCAGGGTCTGGATTGCCTTGATGCAGTTTGCGGCTGAGACTCGCCATTTCGATGACCGCCGTCGCAGCCTCAAATCCCTTGTTGCCGGCCTTGATGCCCGCGCGGTTGAGAGCCTGCTCAAGGGTTTCGCAGGTGAGCACGCCAAAGCTGTGGGGAACCCCCGTCTCCTGCTGCGATTGGCCGATGCCCCGCGCCACTTCGTTGTAGATGGCCTCGTAGTGGGCAGTCTCGCCGCGTAACAGGCAGCCGAGCGCCACAATAGCGTCAACCTGGCCGAGGCTAGCCAGGGTTCGCGCAGCGGCAGGAATCTCCCACGCGCCGGGCACTCGAATCACCTGGATTTCCTCGCGCCTGGCGCCGCTGCGCAACAATGCGTCCAGTGCGCCTTCGAGCAGCCGCTCGGTAATCACCGCATTCCAGCGAGCAACGACGATTCCAAACCTCATGTCCGTGGCCACCAGGTCGCCCTCGACGGCCACGGCGCGGTCCCGCAGCGGATCGGTCCAGGCCCAGAAGCTAAAGGGGAATCCAGGCTCCGGCTCTACGGTAAAGAGCCGCGACTTCCAGTGAGTTTCCGCAATAGGCTTGAGGCGCGCGAGGGCGGTTTCGTCCCCCTGCGCGCGCAGCCAGCTTTCCACCGCCTGGTAGACAGCATCGAGCGCGGTAACTTGCACCAGCACATCGGCAGTGGCAGGGAATTGGCCATCGATAAATTCCAGGTTCCCGAGCGGGGCCAGAAACGATGCTCCACTGCTGGATTCCTCTTTCCATCCCTTCCCGGGAGCAAAACCCAGCGCCGAAAAGAAGCTGACCAGTCGCTCATAGGCGGCTCGGTTGCCGGCGGGAAGCAGAAAGGAGATTCCCTTGATCATGGATTGATTCTATCGTGCCGGGATGGAGCGTTCGGCCCGCGGGTGGAGGCGCAATCAGGGCGCAATCCCTTATCGCACATGACAAGAAACGGCCAGCCGCGGCAATTTCAAATGCGCAAAAAAATGGGCTGCACGTATACTTTGTGCATTATCCAGGAGAATTGAAGATGGGAGATTCCGCAGATTCAGGACGGAGGACAGGGCCCGGAAAGCTGATTCCGGCAGGGATGCTCTTGATTATCCTGAGCGCGCTACTCTTTTATGCATCGAGCGAGGAAAACAGCGCGGCTAAGAATGAGAGCACAACCATTGCCGACGTGACCAGGACTTACGCCTACAAGACACTTGAGTCGAACACCACGCTTACGAACATTGTGTGTAATTACTCGTTCACGGTGGACGGGAAGATTTATCGCGGTTCGGGGTGTCCATCGGGAGGCCTGACGATTCCGATAAAGAATCAAATCATGGACCGCATTGGGCAAAGAGATCAGTTCAAAGCCACGGTTTACTACGATCCGAACAATCCTTCGACGAACAGCCTTTCGGAATACTCTTCGAGTAGCAAGTGGGACGATCGGGGCGCGATCGCGTCACTCTGCCTGGGAATACTGGTTCTGGGCTATAGCCTTCTGGCGGCTTTGATTGGGAACAATCAGGGCGCTGGAGGTGTGGAGACAGGGGCTGCGGCTGTGCAGCAAGCCGTTGCGCCGGAGGGAGCCAGGGTGAACGACCAGCAGTTCATCGACGATCTGGACAAAGTCCTCAGAAGCGATGAACAGCCGAATCGTTCACTCAACGGCTAGAGTTTCAGGTGAATAGCCGGCAGTCTACGTGGTGGAACGCGGCTTGACGCCAATGGCGGTCGCCGGAACGATTGTCCCGGTACCCGAGAAAACGCAGCCCTTATCGACGCCTCCTTGCGAAACTGGCAGGCAGGCGGGCAGGAAGGGAGCAATCTGCTGGGTGTCGGTAAGGGTCGGAACGCTGATGTAGTGAATCTGGTTGTCGCCCGCCGTGGAGACGAAGAAGAGCGTGTTGTCCGGGCTGAAGGCGCCGGCAATGGGAGCGGTGACAGTTGTGCTCGTAGAGCTTCCATTCATCAGCGTGACGTAACCTACCCTGCCCGGTGCTCCGCCGCTGCCCGGCACATAGTAGGGCAGCTGGGAAGTCGTGTTGTCCGTTGACGGGGTATAGGTGATGAATGCCAGGTCCGAAGCGGGCGAGGGCACAACCTGATTGACGGCGGCGGCCGCCGCGGTAATCTGCGCCGTGGTCAGCGTGGTTTGAAGCGCCAGGGGATAGAACGGATCGCCAAGGGCCAGCGCGTAATCGGGATTTGGCGCCGGCGGCGTGCCGATGTCTTCCGGAGGCAGGCAATTCAACTGCGGAATGGTGAGCCCAATGTCGGAAAGGGTGATGTCGCCGCCCGAGGTAGCTGCGCCCAGGATGTGGTTACCGCTGGTGGTTGCCGCCAGAACATCGGTATCGGCAGCCACCGTGTTGTCAGGGGGCGGTCCCTGCGGATAAAAGAGGATGCTGTTATAGTCTCCAACGTTTCCATTGGGGCACCAGGTGTGCGCCACAGTGGGACTGCCGCTAACGAATGCGCCAACGCTTGGGATAGTAATGGCCAGGTTCTGACCCCCAGGATCCGCAGCGCCAGAGGGCGGCAGCGGATAGCTGGTGAATCCGGTATTCACGTTGTAAACGTACAAGGTGTCGGTGTGACCGGTGATTCCCGCCGCAATATTCTCCGGCGTGTTGTTCAGCGCCGCGCTGTCAGTGATATACAGCGTCTTTGCGTCGGGGGTCCAGGCGGCCGCATTCCCCACGCCGCCAAACTGTACGCTGGTGCCGCTGGAGATGGTGTAGATATAGAAAACCTGGCGCAACTGGTCGTTGATGAGCAGTTGCTGCGCGTTGGGAGAAGCAGCCAGCACTACCCCCGGCACCGTGAGATCCTGCTTGGAAACCCCGTTGGCGGTGGTGCTGTAGATCATCAGTTCACGGGCCGATCCGAAGTAAATGTTTGAGCCTAGCCGGTCAATCTGCATCGAGTTGGGCACAAAAGGCAGGCGCACCGTGGACCCCAGCGTGCCGGTGAGCAATTCCACCGGGACGACATATTGCGATTGGCCGGGAGCGGCGAACCAGAGGTAATCGCTGGCAGTGCCCGGCACGGTGATGGTGACCGGGTTGGAGGAGACGGAGAGGCCAGTGCCGTAGATACCCACTTCATTGATCGGAGCGGGATTGCAGGTGGTCGGCTGGCAGATGGCATACACCGATGCCACGCCGGGAAAGTTGGTAGTGATGGATCCGGTGTTGACTGCGGTAATGTCGATCGGATCGGTGGACTGGTAGTCCAGCGTCAGGCCGGTAATGGGATTTCCCTGGGTATCCAGAATAGTAGTGGTGAGGCTTTGAGTGACGCCCTGCGTGACCGTTCCTGACGTGTCTCCGTTTGACAGCGTGACATTGATCGATTTCGGCGGGCAGGTGGAGAAGTATCCGGCCGACGCGCTCTCCTGCGACACCTGGGCGGTGATCACGGTGGTGCCGGGCTGCTCCGCGGTAATCTGATTGGTCTCAATATTTAACGAAGCAATGGCCGTGTTGGCCACGTTGTAATTGAGGTTACCAATCACCGATGAGCAGTCTGGGACAGAGCTCACATTCGAGGGCAGCGGGCAGGCGTAGTTCGCGCTGCTAACTGTTGGCGGCGCGCAAAGTAACTGCTGGTTGTTGTTGCTTCCCAGGAAGCATGCCTGTGCGTCGAGCGTGGCCACCTGGTTTTGCGAAATGCATTGCTGTGGCCCGGCGAGTGTGACCGAGGTGACCAGCGGATGCAGAAAAATCTCCACCGAGTTCGAGGTGACTGAATTGGCCGAGGCGGTGATGAAGGCAGTGGCGTACGGCAGGCCCCCCGTATTGGGCAGCGGATTCGGCGCGGTGCAGTAGGTATAGTTCGCGATGCCGCCGCCGGTGTTGCGGTTCCACGTTCCGGCGCACATGTTGCCTGAAGGGGAAATGTCAAGGATTTGGTTGTTGCTGGTGCCGTATGTGTAGGATTTGACGGTGGCCGGGCCACCCAGGCAGGTTTTGGCGGTGGGCGCATTGGCCTGTACTGTCTGCCCGAAGGCCATGGAGACGCCGAAACTCTGAGGCTGCAGCGTGATGGTGGACACGTCAGTGACCTTTAACCCGTAGCCCAGGCCATTGCAATAGTTCGCGTCCGGGTTGCGTGTGCATCCGGATATCGAAATCCCGGCCGGAACGGCCAGGCACAACAGACAAACAAGCGTCAAAAACCGCCGCATGAATCCTCCCCGTCCCGCCGCGTCGATCCGCGGAACGGTCCCTCCGAAGACGTCGGATAATCTTCTGTTATAGCGATGTGCCCAAGGCTGGCCATGCAGCCGGCCGGCGAATCACGCTGTCAAAAGTCCTAGAGAAAAGTGTATCAGGACGGGCCTGCACCCGGCTTACAGGCCACTCGGCCCTCCGCCGCAATTCTCCGATTCTCTTCTGGCATAGACTCCGCCGGAAGCGGTTCGCGAGCAAGCTCACTCACCGGGAGGCATGAAGCGCTCAAACCAGCCCACGCCCCGCAGCATCACGTCGCGGCGGTGCGCCGGATCGACGAACCCGTGCCCTTCGTTGGCGTAGACCACAAGCTGCGTGGGAACATGCAAGTCCCTGAGGGCATGCCAGAACTCGTAGGACTGCGGCGCCGGGCATTCGCCGTCGCGGTCGCCCACCAACACCAGCGTGGGCGTCGTCACCTGCTTGATGTAGTTGATGGCTGAGCTCTTGGCGTAAACCGCCGGATCGTCGTAGACCGTGGCGCCGAAGTAGGGCGTCATCCACTGGTCAATGGAGTTTTCTCCGTAGTAGCTGAGCCAGTCAGAGATGCCCGCGCCGGCAACCGCGGCTTTGAAGCGATGCGTCTGGGTCACGGCAAACATGCTCATGAATCCGCCGTAACTCCAGCCGGTGAGGCCCACGCGGTTTGCGTCCACCGGGTATTTGGCCAGCACCGCATCCACGCCGGCCAGAATATCCCGCAGATCGCCATACCCGAAGTCTTTGCGGTTAGCCTGCGTAAACGCCTCGCCCTGTCCGAAACTGCCGCGAGGGTTGGGCAGCAGCACAAAGTAGCCCAGCGCGGAAAAGGCCGTGCCGCCCAGTCCGCCTCCTCCGCCCCAATGCGCAACCTCAGCCGCGGCCGGACCCCCATGCACTTCCACGATCAACGGGTATTTCTTTGCCGGATCGTAATCCCTGGGCAGAAGCAGCCAGCCCTGTACGTTAAACTCATCGCTCTTCCACACGAGCGAAACAGCTTTGCCCCATGCCGGTTCTACGCCATCGTTCAAGTGCGTAAGCTGCGTGAGAGCGGCGAAATCGCCGCCCCCGGCCGCATTGCCTGGCCTCGCCGCATAAATCTCCTCCGGGTGGTCGAAGCTGTTGGCGCGAAAAACGAAAAGCGAATGATCGGATGTTGCGGAAAGGCTGAGTTCCAGGCGTCCGTCGCCCACGTTTGCCGGAATGCTGAAGACCGGTGGAGCGAAGCTGGTGGAAACGCTCTCGCTTGTCCGGTCGCCCTGCAGGCGAAAGCGCACAAGCTGGCAGCTGCCTCCGGCAAGCTCGGTGATATAGATGTGGTCGTTGCCGTCCCATTCAATCCAGGCTGCTGAGCTGGGCCGCCGCGGGGTCAGGTTCCGGGGCTGGCCTCCCGCCGCGGGAACAATCCACACATCCCCGCCGGTTGAGCCCTGGTCGCTCATCAGCCCGCCGATGAAGGCGATGGCCTGTCCATCCGGCGACCAGCGCGGCACTGCGATCTGCAATCCGTGCAATGGGCCGGTCACCTCTGCCGGCGCTAGAATCGCAGCCGGAACGTCTCCCAGCTTTTGCGTGTAGAGCTTGGCCACCCACCAGTTGTTTTCTCCCGGTGGATCGGCGGCCACATAAGCCAACGACTTCGAGTCCGGCGACCAATCGAACTCATATGCATGAAGCTTGGCCGGCGTGGCGAACGCCGGAGCAGCCGGCTTGGCGGCATCCACCTGGGCCACGGCCACCCGCTGAATCTCGATCCCCTCTTCGCCAACGACCCCCGATGGCGGCTTCATGGCCGCCAGCGCGCCGGCCCTCCGCGTTGCACCGTCCACATAGAGGAAGGCCACCTTGGTTCCGTCGGGCGAAAAAGCCGGCGATTCTACAAAGCCGTTCAGCTCGGTGAGCCTGCGCGCCGCCTTGCCGTCAAGACGGGAAAGATATAGATCCGTCTGCTCGCTGAGCCTGGCGCAATCTGAAAAAAAGGCCAGCGCCCTTGAGTCCGGTGACCAGGCAATTTCGCCCTCATGGCAGTGCTGGTCGGGCTTGGCTGCACCCGTCACCCGCTCACTCTTTGCCAGATTGTCCAGCGGGGCGACGCGAATTTCGGCGCCCTCCCTGGCTAACTGAATCCACGCCAACCGTGTGCCGTCCGGCGCAATGGCCACCTGGCCCACCAGCTGTCCCCGGTTCAGCCCCTTTAGAACCGTCTCAATCCGAGTCTCATCCTGGAGCTTTGAAGTTGCCGCCTCCTGCGCCGCGACGCCAAGAGGGTTGAAATTTGTACAGAGGACCACGGCAATGCAGGCGGACAGCCCGGCGCGGAAACGGGGAGGGATTGGGGGAAAATGCATAACGAAATGCTATCAGGCGACATCAGTCGCCTTTTCAAGGTTGGCCGCGTTCGGCGAGATTATTCTCCAAAATAAGACAAGTACCCTTGACAAACTCTTATCTATTGTGTAAGGTTCTCTTGTCTTTTAGGAAAGCAAACAAGACATTGTTCTTGTCAGCAAGACACACATTCAGCCCTGGAGGAATCAAAGTGAATATCCAATTGTGCAATCGTCATCTGAGCCCCTTGCAGCGCCGCTCAATGCAGCTTTTCGGCAGCAATCTGACGTTAGTCGTTCTCTTCACGATGGCGGGCCGGGAACTTCAGGAGCACCATCATCTCTTTTTACCCCTGGTTTATCTGCTCGCCATCCTGCCGGCCGTTCCCGTCGCGGTGATGGTGGCCGCGGCGGGCCGCTACCTGGTGAGAGAGACTGACGAGTTTGTGCGCATGCTTGTGATGCAGTCCCTGCTTTGGGCGCTGGGAGTAACCATGGTGGCCGACACTCTGCTGGGCGGCCTGTTTCTCAGCGATATTCTGGGCGGAAGGTGGCCGAGCATCCTTCCGCTCTTCAACATCGACCTCTTCTGCGTAACCGCCATGATTGCCTTGCGCGTCCAGCTGTGGAGGAACCGGTGAAGAATCGCCTTCGCGTTCTGCGCGCCGAGCGTGGCTGGAGCCAGGCCGACCTGGCCGAGCAGCTCGCGGTCTCGCGCCAGTCTGTAAACGCCATCGAAACCGGAAGATTCGATCCCAGCCTGCCCCTTGCATTCAAGCTGGCACGGCTGTTCGATACCACAATCGAAGCCATCTTCGCCGACGATTCGCCAGGGGCGGGGGAAGAATCGAAGTGAGAGGAGGTCTGGTTAAGATTGATCAGACCTTTATTCCCGCAATATGATACCGAGTCGCGGTCAGGTTTTCTATTAATCAAGAACTTAGCTACTTCTTATATCGTCCATAAATATTCTTTGCGCCGCTGTAATCTTTTTCGGAGTTCCTCTCGTCGGTACTATGAAGAGCAGATTTTTAATCTCCGTGAGCCGCATAGAGCAAAAGGGTGCTTTTAGGCGTCTCAAGCAGAAATCTGCCCAATCGACTTGTACGCACCGCCCCATATCCTGGCAAGAACTTCCCTTGATCCTGCGGTCTTCCTCTTTAGCTGTATTTACTTCATTGAACCTGTGATCGAGAGTTACGTACGGGGTCAATTCGAGAGCAATGTAAACGATCAGGGCGGCCTTTTTCTCTTGTGCGAATTTGTACGAAAAGGACGAATCGGTTGATTCAGGGACAGGTACCATCTGCGCAATCTGATGAGGTTGGCAGTTCCGGTCTGGCGTTCCGCGAGGAGCCTCATTTCCGGACCAGCCGCAGTGCGCCTTTTCGGTCCAACTACGCGGAAGTCGCCAGTTTCGATGAATCCAATCAAACGCTCCAATTTCCAGTGACATGGGCCACGCCCCGCGACTTGCTTATGCCCCAGCGCTTTGATCTGGCTGCCAAGCACCTCTACGCGCGCTTCCGCGAATACGGCGTCAATAGCGACTGGGGCCGAGCCGTTTACGCCTTCCACCTTTTGATTTGGAACCAGTTTATTGAGAAGCTTCCCTGCAAGAATTCCGAGGCGGATTTCCTCGAAAGCTTTTATCAGATCATCGAAGCCACCCGCCATGCCCCTGGCCCGGGCCTGCACAGCATCATCCCGCTCGCGGCAGACCGCACACCCCTCAATGGCGCGCATCGCATCGCCGCCGCGCTGCTGTTAGGCAAATCGGTTGCTTGCGTAACAACCGAGGTGGACCCGGGACACATTAAGTGGGATCACCGTTTCTTCGAGCGGCGCGCGGAATTGACCGGGTTCCCGCACCAAACCGACATCTTTGACGCGATGGCGCTGGAGTTCTGCCGCATGCTGCCGAACATCGCCATCGCAATAAAGTTTCCCGCGGCAAAGGGCCGCGATGAAGAGGTGGACCGAATCCTTCGAGAGCATGCCACCATCTTTTACAGAAAGGCCGTGACCCTCGAGAACAACGGCCCAGTCCATTTCATGCGAACGGTTTATGAGGCAGAGCCCTGGCTGGGCAGCTACGAGTCTGACTTCGACGGCGCCCGCAGGAAGGCGGATTTATGCTTCGCTCACAGCGGGCCTGTCCGTTTCTTCCTCCTCGCTTTTGACGATCAGGCGCAGTTGACTCGGGCCAAAGAACGCATCCGCGGCATTTTCGGCATAGAGAAGCACTCCATTCATATTACCGACACACGCCACGAGGCTTTGCGAGTGGCACGGCTGGCGTTCAGCAACCCAAGCATCGGCTTTATCAACACGCGACCGCTAAAGGAAATGCCTGTTTTCGATCAGCTTCTCGCCAGGTATCGCGAAGCCCTGGACGGTACAGAGGATTCCGACGACTTTTGCATTGACGGAAGCGCCGTGATGGCTGCATACGGTATTCGCGACTGCGCCGACCTTGACTACATTTCGCACGGCGCGCGGGAACTGCAAACCGGCCCCCGGGAGCCGATAGGCATTCACAATGACTACGCGAAGCATTACGGCGCCAAGACCCTGGATGACATCATTTTCTGTCATCGCAACCACTTTTATCTGTCCGGCATGAAGTTTGCTTCGCTGGCGAATGTCCGCGATTGGAAGCTGGCGCGCGGTGAAGCAAAGGACCAGGTCGACGTGGCGCTTATCGATGTCTGGACTGCCAAACACATGCCGACAAAGGTGGGCTTAAAAGCGCGCGCGACGGCCCGGCGCCTTTGGTTCACCGTGATATTCATGCGTAGGAAGATGATCAGATCGCTCAAGGAAAGCTCGCTGAATTCGGTGCGTAGAGGGATCAAGAAAAAGATAAGGCGCCAGCGACCGTAACATCTGCCTGCGTGTTGCTTTTCAAGAACCGGCAGGGTTGGCGCCGAACTCATTCGCTGCCGCGTGAATGGCCAGCAGTTGTTCCAGCAGCGGCTTCAGCAGCTTCAAATCCAGGGCATTCGCCCCGTCTGATTTGGCGTTCGCCGGATCGTCGTGAACTTCCAGGAACAGCCCGTCAATGCCCGCCGCAACGGCCGCACGCGCCAGCAGCGGTATAAATTGCGGCTGGCCGCCGCTCACCCCGTTGGCCGCCGAAGGTTGCTGCACCGAGTGGGTCGCGTCAAAGACCACCGGCGCCAGCCCTCGCATTATCGGGAGCGACCGGTAGTCGACCACCAGCGTGTTGTAGCCGAAGCTCGATCCTCGCTCAGTGAGAAACACGCGCTCATTCCCCGTGGAGCGCACCTTTTCCACCGGGTGCTGTATATCCCATGGCGCCACAAACTGTCCCTTCTTGATGTTCACTGCGCGGCCGGTTTTGCCCGCCGCCACAAGCAGATCGGTTTGGCGGCACAGGAATGCGGGAATCTGCAGCACGTCCACGGCCTCGGCAACAATTTCGCAGTGGCCGGGTTCGTGGACGTCGGTCAGCACCGGCAGCCCTGTTTCCCGGGCCAGGCGGCCGAGGATGCGTACGCCTTCCTTCAGTCCCGGTCCACGATAGCTCTTGACGCTGGTGCGGTTGGCTTTGTCATAGCTGGCCTTGAAAATGAACGGAATGCCCAAATCGGCTGTAATGCGCTGGAGTTCGTCAGCCAGGGTGCGCACATGCGCCTCGCCCTCGATAACGCAAGGCCCGGCAATAAGGAAAAGCCGCCCCGCGCCCACGTGCACGGAGCCGATTTCAAAGGAGTTGTTCACCATGCCGATTTTACCCTGCCGAAGAACCAATCGCCGCTATTCTCCCTTGCTCCGCGACCATTGCCAGAGCCCGCGTTCCAACGCGTGCAGAGCCGTGGGGCCGGGCAGATTATCCTGCGCCTTCACCATTCCACACTCCGCCAATCGCCGGCAGGTGGCATTGTATTCGGCATAAAACTCAACATTATGCCGCGCGTGCCCAAGGGCCTCCAGCGCCCGATAATCCAGCACCGCATACCGCTCCGGGTAAATGGTGGCCAAAATCGCGGAGGCAACTGAAATGTCCACCCCGCGCAGTGCCACAAGGGCATTGACGGCATCCCTGGCCTTGGTTTCCGGCTCGGCTGCTATCGCCAGGGCGCTTTTGATGCTCTCGCTGCTGTTGCCAATCAGGTAGTGAACGGCCCGCTCCGACTTCCAGCGGACGATGGTTTCAAGGTTGGGCAGCGTGTGTTCGCCGCCTCGAATCGCTTCTCCGGCCTCGTAAGCCGCTTTTTCAAGCTGCTGTTCTCGTGCGCCGGC
This sequence comes from Occallatibacter sp., assembly GCA_050013735.1. Classification (GTDB taxonomy): domain Bacteria; phylum Acidobacteriota; class Terriglobia; order Terriglobales; family Acidobacteriaceae; genus Telmatobacter. Next base: position 47,037 of record JBEKEQ010000001.1, on the reverse strand, counting down.
TTCGTGCCAATATTGCTCTGCCAAATGTTGCAGCTCCAATTCCTCGGGCTGAAGCTCAAAGTACGCCATGGGGGTCGTGCCTTCCTTTCCCAAAACGAACAAACAATAGGCCCTGCAAAAAGCCTTTGTCAACATCGATCTGAACCGCCTGGACCGAGAAGCTCGGAGGACGGTGGCGTGAGATGGGAAGTCGGTGAAAATGGGAACGCTGTGGCTCGGCATGCCCGCCTCATGATTGTTGCATGATCAATAGATCCGACTTTTCATAAAACTATAAATACGCTAATATGCTTTTATGCGTACCACGCTCGATATCCCGGACGAGGCCTATCGTCGACTGAAAATCAAGGCCGCGATGGAGGGGAAGACCGTCCGCAAAATAGTCTTACGCGGAATTCTGCGGGAGATTGATGTCCCTGCCGTCAGGCCGGCTCGGCGGCTCACCAAGCCCATCTTGAAGTCTTACGCTCCAGGTACGATCAGGATCGACAATGAGCAAATCTACGACCTTATCGGTTTTCCCTGATGTGAACGTCTGGCTGGCGCTGAGTTCCCCAGACCACCAGCATTTCTCGCCTGCGTGGAATTGGTACACGGCCTTGCCTGACCAGTCGGCGCTGGTCTTCTGCCGCATCACGCAGCTGGGCTTATTGCGACTGATGACTACGCAGAGCGTAATGGGACGGGGAACACTGACGCAGCTGCAGGCCTGGGAGGCCTACGACCGCTGGCTTGAATCCGCCGGTGTGGAGTTTGTCGAAGAGCCCGTGGGATTGGAATCGATCTTCCGTTCCTTCTCGGGCGCGCAGCAGGCATCTCCGAAGGAATGGGCCGACGCTTACCTGGCCGCTTTCAGTTCGGTGTCGGAATTTCAGCTAGTCACATTTGACCGGGCGTTGGCGGCGAAGGCGAAAGACGCGGTGCTGCTGAGCTAGCTGGACGTCGTCAGGACGGATGATTCAATCTTCCTGGGAGACTCGAGCCGCCCTTGCCGGTTTTTGTAACTCGCCGCAATAAACTCGCGGAAAAGCGGATGCGGCTCCAGGGGCTTGGACTTAAATTCGGGATGGAACTGGCAGCCTAGGAAATAGGGATGGCCGGGGATTTCGACGATCTCAACGTAAGTGGCGTCGGGAGTGGTGCCGCTGATGCGAAGGCCGCCGCCGCTGAGCAGCGCCTCGTACTCGCGGTTGAACTCGTAGCGATGCCGGTGGCGCTCGCTGATTTCCGTTGCTCCACTGTAAGCATTTGCGGCCAGCGAATCCTCCTGCAAGACGCATGTCCAGGCGCCCAGGCGCATGGTGCCGCCCATCTCTTCCACGCCCAGCAGTTCGCGCAGCTTGTAGATGATGCGATGCTGGCTGGCGGGGTCAAATTCGCTTGAATTGGCGTCTTTCAAACCACATACGTTGCGGGCAAACTCGATGCATGCTGTCTGCATGCCGAGGCAGATTCCGAAATAGGGGACTTGCTTCTCGCGCGCGTAACGGATGGCGTTCAACATGCCTTCGATGCCGCGCTTGCCAAAGCCGCCGGGAACCAAAATGCCGTCGAATCCTTCTAACTGCGCCTCATAACTCCGGTCTTCTGGAGTCTTTGACTCCAGGCCTTCGGCTTCAATCCAAGTTACATTAAGTTTCAGGTTATGGGCGATAGCTCCGTGAGTGAGTGCTTCCTTGAGCGACTTGTAACTGTCTTCATACTCCACATACTTGCCCACAATGGCGATGGAGACATCGTCCTTGGGGTGGTAGCAGCGGTCGACCAGGTCTTTCCACTTGGAAAGATCGGCTTCCGGCGCCTCTTTGTGCAGGTATTTCAGGATCAGGGCATCCACGCCTTCAGCGGCGAAACACAGTGGTACTTCGTAGACAGAGGGGACAGTCCTGGCGCCGATCACGGCGCGCTCTTCAACGTTACAGAAGGCGGCAATCTTCTGCTTGATCTCGCGGCCCAACGGGCGCTCCGACCGGCACAGCAGCACGTCGGCCTGAATCCCGATGCCCAGCAGCTCCTTTACCGAGTGCTGTGTCGGCTTAGTCTTCAGTTCCTGCGCGGCGGCAATCCACGGCACCAGCGTCAAGTGAACAAAAACGGTGTTTTCGCGGCCCAGTTCCTGGCGCATCTGGCGGATGGCCTCAAGAAATGGCAGCGACTCAATATCGCCCACCGTGCCGCCGATTTCGACAATGGTCACGTCTGCGCCATTGGCGGATACCTTGCGCATGGCGTTCTTGATCTCGTTGGTCACGTGCGGAATCACCTGGACGGTCTTGCCCAGGTAGTCGCCGCGCCGCTCCTTCAAAATGATTTGCTCGTAAATGCGGCCGGTGGTCAGGTTGTTGTCGCGCGAGAGAGGCGCGTGGGTAAAGCGCTCGTAATGGCCCAGGTCGAGATCCGTTTCCGCGCCGTCGTCGGTCACGAAAACTTCGCCGTGCTGAAACGGCGACATGGTTCCCGGATCGACGTTGAGGTAGGGGTCGAACTTCATCAGGTTCACGCGCAGGCCGCGGCTTTCAAGCAGGCAGCCGAGCGAGGCTGCCGCCAGCCCCTTGCCTAAACTGGACACAACTCCGCCCGTCACAAAGACATACTTTGCCGACATCGATGCAACCTCACTCTGTAGTTGTTGGGATTGGACGTACCTGGTGGGCACAATCAAGTATGGCAGAGTTGGGGACGGGAATAAAGTGGAAAAATGGACGGGCTAATGATAACCGGCGTGGTTCTGTTTGCAACTAGCGTCAATTCATTAGCTTGCAGGTGGTCGATCTAAAGACGAACGCGGGTGCGGCTTGCCGGGAGCGGGGGACGGGTCTAGGATGCTCGATAAACGGGCCCGCCGATGACCGATAGGATCGCGATTCTCAAAACCGACATCACGACGCTAACTGTTGACGCCATTGTGAACGCCGCCAATAGCTCGCTGCTTGGCGGAGGGGGCGTTGACGGTGCAATTCATCGCGCTGCGGGGCCGGAGCTGCTGGAGGAGTGCCGACTGCTGGGCGGTTGCCCTACAGGCGAGGCGCGGCTAACAAAGGGCTACCGGTTGCTGGCGAAGTTCGTGCTCCACACCGTTGGCCCGGTGTGGAGCGGGGGTAGACACGGCGAGCCGGAGCTACTGGCAAATTGCTATCGCTCGGTCTTCAAAATTGCGCGGGAAAACGGGATTAGGTCGCTGGCGTTCCCGGCCATAAGTTGCGGGGTTTACCGCTTCCCCGTCGATCGGGCCGTGAAGATCGCAGTAGCTGAGACCGTGGCGGAGCTGATCGGCAGCGACGCCATCCAGAAAGCGATTTTTGCGTGCTTTGAAGACGAAATTTACGACACGTACGTGCGCGAGGTCGATAAGCTTTCCTGAAACCAGGCAATAAACTGGGCAGGCTTCGATGGCCTGCCCAATTCATTTCTCCGGCCTTGCTTTTCAGTCAGATCAGAAATTAAAAGTAATCTTCGCAGTGATCGATCGCGGAGTTACATAGTGGGTGCCGCTGAAGGTTGAAAGGAAGTTATACAGCGCGTACTTGTTGGTAACATTGATCGCGGTCAGGTCGAGGTTCACTTTGTAGCGATCGGCGTGGAATATGTTGTCTTTCCCAACGGACGCGTCAAAGAGGTCGCGGTGTTGAATGCGCGGCGGGTCGTGGTCGTTGTCGCCTTTTCCGGGAGCGGGAATGTCGATCAGTTTCGAGGTCAGCTCATTGGCCGGGCATGTGGCGAAATAGGTCGCTGGATTGTTGATGTTGGCTGTGACTCCATTGCACGCGAATCCCCCCTGAAACTCTTCGTCCAAAGTGAGGGGGAGATAGACGTTTGCTCCCGTGACGGGATTTGTGGTGGGAAGGATGTTGTTATCAAGCATCGCCACGCCGGCCACGCCGCCGGGCAAAGTGATGGAGCTGTTGGGGCATGCAGAGTTTGGATCGGTCGGGCTATAGCACGGGGTTGAACCGGCGACCAAACCGCTATCGAAGCGCCAATTGAAACCGCCCCACAGGCCGCTGAAAAACTTTGTGCCTGGAATTTCATATTGGACGTGAGAGGTTTGATTGAATTTCTCATCGTGGTCGATGCGGAAGGGCAAACCTGTTTGTCCCACGGTGGCTCCCGCTCCGGCCACCTGTGGCGGATAGAAGCGGGCCGCGACTGAGGACGTGACGAGGTAGGCGCTGAATCCGTGATACTTCGGAATCTCAACATTGGCCGCGTAGCCCGGAATCTTGGAGCTATGCCAATCAATGGGGAAGGTGATGGGCGTGTCGCCCAGTACGCTGAAGTCGAAGGCATTGTGTGTGTACTTCCAAATGTACTCGCCGCTGATGACGACTCTTTGGCCGAGGGCTTGCTGGAAGCCGGCATGAAACTCATTGCGGAATCCGGGATGCATGATGCCGGAGACGCCGGGAGTGCAAAGGAGAAGCGGCGCGAGGACGGCATTTTCGCAGCCTTCGCTGGAGAGAACAAGGTTCTCGTTGAAGGGCGTTTCCAGCGTGCGCGCGTAGGAGATGCGCAACACGGTTGCGGATGGCTTGACGTTGTAGGCGATGCCTACGCGAGGCTCAGCCTGGGTGGCCTCGGTAAGGCCGTTGTAGACGTCACCGCGCAGCCCGAGATTGAAGAGCCAGGCTTTTGCCTTGATCTGATCTTCGACGTAAAGACCCAGTTCTTTTACGTCGGTGCGGCCATTGTAGTTATAAAAACTACCCGCGCGGGTCAGATCGTACGGCGCAAGAACACTGAGGTAGTTAGCGTTGGCGATGACTGGATTGCCGCTGGAGTCAACGCCGGTGCAGCCGCTGGTGGAAGAGTATCCCGGCAGAGAAATTCCAGTAACCCCGTCGACGCAGGGCGAGTTATAGATCGCTTCCACTACGCCCAGGCTATCGTTCTCGCGCAGGAAGGTCTGGCCGTATTGCGCGCCGGCCTTGATGTTATTGTGCCCTTTGGAATAGGACACATCGGTGTGCACCGCGGCGTTGGTGAGTGTGCGGTATTGCGCGATGGAAGAGGTTTGCAGGTTTGAGGCGCCCAAATCAGCCAGCGGATTGTCGCTGGGATAGTAGTTATAGCCATCCCGCCGTACAAAAGCGCCGAGGTTGATCACGGTGTTATTGCCGATAACTCGGGTGTAAGTCGGGGAGATATTGATGGTCCCGATCTTGGAGCGCTGATCGGCGTTGCCCACGCTGGAAAATATGGGATTGGCGCCCGTACCATCGCCGGTTACGTTCTGGACGTTGAGGTTGTCATAGGAATTGGGGGTCTGGAACCAGGATCGGCTGTAGTTGAGGTCAATGTGAATCGAGTCGACTGGGGTAAGAAGATAGTCCACGCGATCAAAGATATTCTGCTCGTTGCCCGCGTCGTGGAAGACAGAGAACTCCGGTGGATCGAGAAAGCGCCCCGAGTTCAAGCCGTCTGCCTCAATAAAATTTCCCCACTTCGTTCCGCCGTAGGCCAGGTCGAAGCCGGCCGTCGCCGAACCAAAGGATCCATAGGAGGTGTTGACGCTGCCGGTGGGCTTGGTTACGCCCTGGCCGGAGCGCGTGGTGGCCACAATGACGAGACTCGTCTTGCCGCCGTATTCAGCGGGCGGCGCGCCGCTGATGACCTCAATGGATTGAATGGAATCCGCGGGAATCTGGTTTGAAAAGACCTTGCTCTGCTGGTCGGTGATTGATTGCCCATCCACGGAAAATGAATTGGACGCATGGTCCCCGAGGCCGTGAAAGAGGCCGTTGGAGTCTGCCGCCACCCCGGGGGTGGTGAGCGTTACCAGTGAGCTTAGGCCGGAGGACGCGCTCTCCAGCGGCACTTTTACGAACAGGTCGCGGTCCACGTCGGTGTGGAAAGTGGGGTCTGTCTCGACCAGTTCACCGGTGGCCTCGACTGTCACGGTGGTGGCGGCTGTGGCGATCTGCATGACCAGATTCAAAGTAATTCCTACCACGGAGCGAATTTCGATGTTCTGGCTAAAGGAAGCGAAGCCTTTGGCGGAAGCTGTGATCTGGTAGGGGTTGAAGGGAACATTGGAGAAGATGAACTGGCCCTGGGCGTCGCTTTGGACGGTGCGATCAAGCCCGCTGGATACGTTGGTCAAATGAACCGTAGCGCCGGGAATCACGGCGCCGGATGGGTCGGCTACTGTTCCGCGCACAGCGCCGGCGTTGCCGCTTTGGGCAGGCGCGAGCAGCGAGGCGCAGAGCAGGATAAGAATGGGGAAGATGCGAAAAATTGTGCCGCGATTGATCGGCATAGGAAGCCTCCATAAAATTGGCTGAATGAAGCGGAATGCAATCCGCGGCAAGAAAGGCCGCGACATCCTCTGAGCATTCAGAGCATCGTTCCGATTCTGCGGGCCAGCCTGTGTAGATGCGCCAACGGCCCGCCGCACGAAAAGGCATGGTCAATGGAGCTCAGGCTGAATTTGAAAAGCCGGGAAGATGCCCTTAGCAGTCGACCGGAGGGGGACGCGTAAAGAGCTTGGGATTCCAGTGGCGGATGACCGCACGGGCCTCAAATATCGGCGCAGCTTGCTCGATCTGGACTAGCACCACAACAGCGGCTGCCACTGCGACGGGCGCGGCCGTGTGCATGACGATGCAGAGTGGGCAGTGGTCGGCATCGCTTTCAGTGGGGTGCATGTGCGCCACTTGCACCACGGCCAGCAGCGCGAGCAGAAAGAGACACAGCAGAGTGACCACCGGCAAAGCACCTTGCTTCGCGCGGCCAATTCCACGGAATTGTGTCTGGAATGCTCTCAAACAAACTTCCCCTGCTTCAAGAATACACAAATTTGGACGCGCCTGTGCAGTGGAGGGTTGCGCCGAAGTGCGGTTATAAGTGAAGACAGCGAAGCCAACGCCGCTCGTGTCTGCTCGTCTAAACTGTAGGCAGATGAGTAGCTTCCTTCATCTACGGTTGTTGGCGGCCGGTTTTCTGGCCGTCGTTTTGCTTGTTGCTTCGGCTGCAACGGGGCAGAACGGGACGCCTCTTCCGCTCAAGCCTGATGTGCCCGGCACGGCCGCCAATCACCGACTCATCCTCAAGGACGGCACTTACCAGATCGTGCGCAAATACGAAATTGTGGGCGACCGGGTCCGTTACATCTCCGTGGAGCGCGGCGGTGACTGGGAAGAGCTGCCCTTTGACCTGGTGGACTGGGACGCGACCCGGAAGTGGGAGCGGGACCATGCGGCAGCGGCCAATGCGCCTTCGCCGGCGATGAAAGAGGCCGAGGAGATAGACAAGGAAGAGGCTGCCGAGCGCGACGCCCAAAAGGCGCGCATGCCCGAAGTGGCCAAGGGCCTTGAGCTTCCCGATGAGGATGGGGTTTTTGCGCTGGACACCTTTCAGGGCACGCCGGAGCTTGTGGAGTTGTTGCCCACCGAGCTGAATGCGAATACGAAATCCAAACATGGCCTGAGCACGCTAAATCCGATGGCCGGGCAAAAGGCCAGCCTCGAGCTGGAGGGTGCGCACGCTAAGGTTCACCTGCACGTGAACGATCCGGCAATCTATCTTTCGCTAAACGCTCGCGATGACGCCGAGCAAGTGATTTCCCACGCGATGACCGTGAACACCGGCAACGCCAAGGACGCAGCCAACCGCAAACACGGGGCCCATTCGGCTACTTCGGGGTTTGCAATCGTGCGCGTGGATGAGCGCAGAGCGCTGCGTGTCGTTGGCGCCATCCACATGAGCCCCAGCGGAACGGTCACCCAGGACGAGGACGTCATTCCGGCAAAGGTGGAAGTTCTCAATGGTAAGCACTGGCTCAGGATCGCGCCGGAAAAGCCGCTGCTCATTGGCGAGTACGCGCTGGTGGAGATACTCTCCGCCTCCGACATCAACCAGTCAGTGTGGGATTTTCGCGTGGACCCAGCGACGGAGGACAATAAGGGATCGATCGGGCCGATTTTCAAAAGGGATTAAGCGAGCTACGAAGCCTCAGGCGCTTTTGCCCGTGCGAATCGCTGCCGCCGCTTCTCCCATTCCTCGGAGTTGAAAAAGCGCGGGCCAACTTCGATCAACCGGGGAATCATATTGAAGATGGCCACGCGGCTCCAGGGACGGTCATCGCGCATGCGAAAGCCTTTCTCATTCAGATCGCTAACGATGCTGGAATAGGAAAAGTCCTGCACCAGCAGTTCCATCATCAGCATCAGCGCCTGGTGCTCAGTGGGATGCACTTCGAGGCGCGCACAATCGTCAGAGATGCGCAATCCATAGGGAATCTCTTCGTTGAATGCGCCTTCGGTTGGCGCTTCCGCGTCGGGCAGCTCGCGTCGCCATTCGATTGAAACCAATTGCCATCCGGCGGTGGTTCGCTGCCGGATTACATCAGGGCTGAACGGCCCTGAAATCACATCGCGAATCCGCTCAAAATACGCCATTGCAAGCCTCCGCAGGGGGTTCTTCCGAGATGATTTGACCGCAATTTGATTGCCAGAATAAACGCCTGCCGCAACTGCTCAATCCTGTTCGCCGGCAATGAGTTATCCAAATATTTCGCTGACGGACGCGCGCAGCCGAATGTCCGCTTTCGAGAATCCATGTCCGGTATTGGACGGGCCCGATTCGGTGCGTTGGCGTTGGATTCTCATCCGTTTTGTTTGCGGCGGCGGCTGACAACAAAGTGAGCCAGCAAAAGCGTGGCTCCGGCAGCGCTGAGCGCCGCATCCGCGCCGGGCATGCCGCGCGGACCCCAATGCGCGTAGCTCCTGCCGTCGAGATACGACATGTAGGCCACCGGCAGGTTTCCAATCGAATTAATGATTGCGTAGCGCGAACTGCCGCTTTTACCGGAGTTGCCAAGAAACTCCAGCACCACGCCGGTGAAAAGGGCGTAGCAGGCGCCGATGGTGAACAGGAAAAGCACTGTGCCCGCGAAATAAACTGCCGGCCGCTGTGGACCGAGGCTGAGTATGGCCAGCGTGATTGCATTCGCGATGCCGGCCAGCAGGTACGCGATGGAAGCAGGCACGCGAACCGGGATAAGCGACGCCGAGAGCGCGCCCGCAGCCATCAACAGTGCGCCGGCAACCCCGTTGATCCACGCCACCTGTTGCCCGCTTACACCGTAATCGGCCGCCAGGCCAGGAAGCAGACCGATCATCGCTCCGCTGCACATGGGAAAAGCCACGAGCAGCGTGTAGGGAATCGCCTCCCATCGCATGAAGGTCGTTCGGAACTCCTGCCAGACGTGCACAGCAATTTCCCGGGCGCCGACGCCGCCGATCTTTGGCTGGGCGGGCGCGGCCAGGGCGGCAAGCGATGGCAGCACGATCATGATTGCAACGATGCAGCCGAGCGCGCCGAGGCTGAGCCGTTTTGCCAGCAAAACCAGAACAAAGACAGCAATGCCGCCGAAGGCCAGTGAACCGCTCTGGTAAAAGCTGCATGCGCGACGGCGATTCGCTTCGCTGCGCAACGTGCCCATGATGCCGCCGCAGGCGGCAACTGTGAACTCTGCCAGGCACGCGCTCAGGAACAGGAGCGCAACAGCCCCCGGTGAAGCCAGGCGGGGCTGATGGAAAGCGACAAACAGGATGGCCGCGGCGGCTGCGGCCGCAACCATGAACCACGTGCGGCGGCGCATCCAAAAATCTGTAGCCGGCCCCCACAGAAAATAGATGGCGTGCGGCAGCGTGAGCAGCGCGACAATGCTGGCTCCGCGCGCGGGATCGACTCCCTCACCGCGCAGAAGGTAAGAGAGCGCGCCATTGACGAGACCGATGGAGATCAGTGACGCAGGCCCCGCGAGCAGGCAGAACAGCCAGGGTCGTTCGCGTGAGCCATGCGGGAGTCGATGCTCGATTTGTGTGCGCGCCGCCAGTGGCATTTGCGTTAGCGTAGCATGGGTTCGCTAAATCGCCTGGACCCTGGCCAGGCTTATTCGCGTACGCTTATGCCCAACGCCTTCATCTTGCGGTAAAGGTGGCTGCGCTCCAGGCCGAGGAGTTCCGCGGCGTGGCTGATGTTATTGTGAGCATCTTCGATCTTCTTCAAGATGTACTCGCGCTCGTAGGCGTCGCGCGCCTGTTGCAGCGATGAAAAATCCTCGGTTGAGCGTGCCACACTCTTATGGGTCAACGGCGGCAGATGCTTTCGCTCAATGCGCAGGGCGCGTGGATTGAGGATCATGACCCGCTCGATTACGTTCTTGAGCTCACGCACGTTGCCCGGCCAATGGTATTGAGTGAGCGTCTCCAACGCTTCTTCGCCGATGTCCATGCGCGGGCGCCCGTACTGGCGGCCAAACTCGGCAAGAAACTCGCGCGCCAAAGGCGCAATGTCCTGCTTGCGCTCGCGCAGCGGCGGCACTCCGAAGGGAACGACGTTGAGCCGGTAAAAAAGATCCTCACGGAAGTTGCCCTTGGCGATCTCCTCTTCGAGATCCTTGTTGGTCGAGGCAATCAGGCGCACGTCCACGCGCAGCGGTTGTGTGCCGCCCACTGGCGTAAACAGCTGATCGTCAAGCGCGCTGAGCACCTTGGCCTGCGTCTTCAGGCTCATGTCGCCTACTTCGTCCAGAAAAAGCGTTCCCCCGTCGGCGCGCTCCAGGGTGCCGCGCTGTTCGGGCGGACCGCCGGGTTGGGCGCCGTGACGGTAACCGAAGAGCTCGGCCTCAATGTGCGCCTCGGGGATGGCCGCGCAGTTCAGCTCCACAAAGACCCGGTCGCGGCGCAGGCTTTCAGCATGAATGGCGCGGGCAATCAGCTCTTTGCCCGTGCCCGATTCGCCGTAGATAAGTACCCGCCCGTTCGTTGGGGCCATGAGGCGGATCTGTTGGCGCAGCGCTTTCATCGGAACGCTATCGCCGGTCAACACCGAGCCCACGCTGAACTGGCGTTTGAACTCTATGTTCTCCGTGCGCAGCCGCCGCGCCTCCACGGCGTTCTTGAGCACAATCAGCGTGCGGTCCAGCGAGAGCGGCTTCTCCAGGAAGTCATAAGCGCCCAGCTTGGTAGCCCGCACCGCTGCCTCAATGGTGCCGTGTCCGCTGATGATCACGACCTCGGGGCGCAGTTCCATAGCCAGTTGGTGAATATCTGCAAGCACGTCAAGGCCGTCGCGATCGGGAAGCCAAATGTCGAGCAGAACCACGTCATAGGGCGCGTCGTTGAGCAGCACCATGGCCTCGGCAGCGGAAGCCGCGCTGGCCACGCCGTAGCCCTCCTCGCGCAAAATGTCTTCAAGGGAAGTGCGGATCTCCGTCTCGTCGTCCACAACCAGAATGTGATTCATGAGCGCGATCCCTTGAGCTCCGGCGTGGCGACGTCTTCGTCTTGCGTGGCGGACGGCGCACTGCCGTTGTTATTCAGCAGAGGTAATCGCAGCAGGAAGCGCGCACCTTTGGGGCTATTGGCTTCGGCGCGCAAGCTGCCGCCGTGCTCCTGCACGATTTTGGCTGCAATGGACAGGCCGAGCCCAGTGCCTCGATGCTTGGTGGAATAGAACGGCAGAAACAGCCGCTCCCGAATTTCATCCGTCAGCCCATGGCCGGTGTCGCAGACGGCAACCTCGACTGCCGCGCCATCCTCGCTGAGCGAGCTGCTTACCGCAAGCACGCGCAACAGGCTGCCCTGCATGGCTTCGGCGGCGTTGTCGATGAGGTTGGCGAGCGCGCGCCGAATGGCGTCCGGATCGGCCAGCACCAACGGCAGTTCCGGCTCGAGGTTCCACTCGACCGTTATCCCATCGAGCCTTCCCGCAAAAAGCGCCAGTGCTTCCTCGACCACCTTGTTCATATCGCAGGCCCGAGGCTGAGACGCCGGAAACTGCGCCAGCGCTGAGAACTGGTCCACCAGCGTTCGCAACGTGCCCACGCAGCCCAGGATCACTTCGCTGCATTTGCGAATCACGCTGGGGGAATCTAACTGGCCGCGGTCCAGGTGACGTGCAATTCGCTCGGCGGAGAGGGCAATGGGCGTGAGGGGGTTTTTGATTTCGTGAGCTACCCGTTGCGCAACTTCCTTCCACGCCAGTTGCCGTTGAGCGCGGAGCAACTCGGTTGTGTCTTCCACCACCAGCACTGTTCCTTGCTGCCCATGGGCCAATTCAAGCCGCGCACTGGTAATCGCCAAATGGATGGTCCGGCCCCGCGCATGGAATTCAATTTCGGTTGAGGCCGCGCCCATGCGCTGTCCGCGCCGGATCACACCGGCCAAGTCGTCAGCGCAGTCGGCAGGCAGCAGCGTGTCGATACGTTGGCCGGCCAGGCTCTCGTCCACGCGAACTCCCATGAGCACGGCAAAAGCGCGATTCGACTGCAGCACCACTCCCGCGGCGTCCAGTGTGACCACCCCGCTGGGGATTGTTTCAACAATCGTCTCTAGCTCCCGTCGCCGCTCCTCGATGGCCAGGTTGGCCTCGGTCAATTGCGCTGACGAGCTCTCTGCCAACTGCCGGCTCGTGTCCAGATCCGCAGCCATGTGGTTGAACGACTGCACCAGGTCGCCCATTTCTCCGCTGGCCCGCACCGCGACGCGACGCTCGTATTTACCCGCCGCGATCTCATCCATGGCGTCGGCCAATGCTTCCACCGGTCGCGTAATCTGCTTGGAAAGAAAAAGCGCCAGCCACACGCTGGAGAAGAAGACAAAAACCGTAATCAGCAACAGCATCAGGAAGAAGGTTGTGCGCAGACGGTTGCGCGACCGGAATAGCCGCCAGTATTCGTCGGCTCCAGAGTGGATGCGCACGACCGTTTGGCTAAGCCCCTGCGGCATGGGCAGTGCTACCACCACCAATTTGCCGGAACCCGTGGCCGACATGCCCAGCGCGTAATCCCGTCCAGCCACCTTCAAAACCGGCTCATCACCGCGCTGCGCTGCGGAAAGAAGGACGGCCGAGAGCGGCCCGTGCATGGGAACCGGAGCTCCGCGTTCGTGTTCGTCGAGCCAGGGAATAAGGCTGCTTTGGCTCTGCTCCGGGGGAGCCTGAAAACCGGCCAGCATGCGCTGGCTTTTGCCGTAGACCACCGCAAAACCGCCGGCCAGGGTAATGCGGCGCGAGCCTAGTTCTTCCTCGAGCACCTGCGGGTCGTGGTCGGGCGCGCCGCTGGCAGCAATCGACTCTGCCTCCACCCGCGCATTGTTGGTGACGTATTGCGCCAGTTCCAGCACCACCCGGGTTGAGTCCTCGCGCAGTTCCGATGTGTTCGGCGAGAACCAGCGGTCAATGGAGCGGTTCATCAACTGAAAGCTGAACAGGAACATGAAAACGGCGGGGGTAAGGGCAATAAGCGCCGCGCCAACCACCATCCTCGTACGCAGCCGCGCCCCCAGCGCGCTGCTGCTCTGGTCCGCGTAGAGCTTCAGGATGTTCCTGAGCAAAAGCATCAGGAAAACCATCAACAACAGGAAAACCAGCACCGTGAGGCTGGTAAAGGCCAGCGTTTCGCCCGATGTTTCAGGATTCAGAAATCCGACATTCGAAGTGTTGAATGCCTGCAGCGCCCCCAGCAGGACGAGAAAGAGCAACACTCCGCCCGCAAGCAGAGCAACCGACCGATGCCGTGGATCGCGGAGGAACGGCATGCGCCGATTATAGTGCGACTGGCGACCGGCAAGCAGGATTTCGACAGTTCGGCTAAGCCCTTCCGGCTTGCGGGCGAGCTCGCCCGCGGACTATCTCCAAATCACCATCTTCGGCCGCCCCTCTCAGGCATCTGGCCACACGTCCGGCTGGCCGCCCCTTATATCTGCGAACAGCCGAGCGGCCCCAAGATCAGATTGGTTATGTTGGTGACGATTTGGTCGTAGGCAAAACGCGAACTGGTTGAGAGCTTCTTCCACGCCGGGTCGTTGCGAAAGACGTCCCACTTCGCATCCAGCTCGGCCTGATCGGCAAAGGTCAGCATGTAGGTCAGGTTGGGCAATCGCGCGCCAATCAGCGTATCGCCAAAGAAAACGGGATGGAACCCGGCCTTGAGGAAGATTTCGAACTCGCCTGATTGAAACATCTCTACTTTGCGCACGTGTTCGCCGTCGCTGGGGCTCTCATAGGTGCGCAGTTGAAAGATGCGCTTGGTCTTGGTGGCCGCACTGACCGGCGGAGTCACTTTTGGCCACCCTTCAAAGGCGGCCAGCAGCGAGCTTTCCACCCGCTGAAACGCGGGCGCGGCGGAGGTTGCGTTCCAGAAAGGGTCGGCGGCCTTCAGAAAATCGGCGTCCTTGCCCAGGCGCAGATCCAGCTCCACTAGCGCCTGCACCGAGGACCCTGGAATGAGTAGATAGAAGACCGGCGTTTCAGGCCCAACATCCAGCCGGAACGCGCCTACCGGGCCCATGCCCATACGCGTCAGCGCCGGAATCAGTGCATCGGCAAAGTAGCTTTCTGTGAGTTTGGTCTGCGGTCCACTAAGCAGGCTATAGCGGCGTAGTTGGTAGTACTCGCGCAAGGCGCCGGACTGCGCCCGAGACGCTGCACCACCCGCAGCGGCCAGCGTCGCTGTAGCAATCGACGCGGCAAAAAACTTTCGCCGTTCCATGGAGCCTCCAATTCAACCATCATTCTACGGCAGCGAAGACGACACCGGGGGGATCGGCGCATGGGTATACGATCAAGACCGTTGGAGGAAGCGATGAAAAGAGCCCTTATTGTCTTTGCAATATTGCTGATACTTCCTGCATTGGCGCGGGCAGCAAAGCCAACGCCAAATCCAGCTGACTACACGATCATCATTCATGTGCAGTCGTCGCAGGCGGTCAAACTGAGCATTTGCAGCGGATCTCCCAAGGTCGGCGAGTGTCAGTGGGTGCAGCACCTGGCGGTGAAGATCGACGGAAAGAAATACGAACTCGAAGAGGGCGCACGCCGCACTGACCTATTGCGGGTAGGCGACTACAAGGCAAAGATCGTTGTCGACGAAACAACGCTGTCCTACGAGTATCAGCGGGTTTACGAGATCCTGTTCCCGGACGGAAAGACACGCCAATACACAGTCGTAGGCGAATCGGAATAGCCGCGGGCTGCTTCTTCGCTGCTTCACTATTTCACTGCTTCTACGCAATCACGCTCGCTGCGGCCGTCCATGCGCGTTCCTGGCTTTCGGCAACGCCGCGATGGGTCAATGTTCCCATCCACGTATTCAGACCCTCGGCCAGCCCGGCGTCTTGCAGGATGGCTTCACGCGCGCCCAGGTTGGCCAGGCGCAGCACGTAAGAGAAAGTGGAGTTGGTCAGCGCCAGCGTGGAGGTATTCGGCACCGCGCCCGGCATGTTGGTCACGCAGTAGTGCACCACGCCGTCAACCACGAAGCTGGGGTCGGAGTGCGATGTCGGTCGCGCCGTCTCCACGCAGCCGCCCTGGTCGATAGCCACATCCACAATCACCGCGCCTTGCTTCATCTGCGCCACCATGGCACGGGTCACAATCCGCGGGGCAGTAGCGCCCGGAATCAGCACACCGCCGATAACCAGGTCAGCCTCGCGCGTGGCGTGGGCTACGTTGTAGCTGTTCGAGGCCAGCGTGTAGAGGCGTCCGTTGAAGATGTCGTCGAGTTCGCGCAGCCGGTTCAGGTTCACGTCGACCAGCGTCACCTTGGCGCCGAATCCCAGTGCGATTTTGGCGGCGTTGGTACCCACTACTCCTCCGCCAAGAATGCAGACGTGTGCCGGCGGAACACCGGGAACACCGCCCAGCAGAATGCCGCGGCCTCCACGCTCACGCTCAAGATACGACGCGCCCACCTGCACGCTCATCCGGCCCGCTACTTCACTCATCGGGGTCAGCAGCGGCAGCGTGCCCTGGCGGTCGCGCACTGTCTCATAGGCAATGCCAATGACCTTCGACTCCAACAGTTTGTCGGTCAGGCCTCTAATCGGCGCGAGGTGCAGATAGGTAAACAGCACTAGCCCCTCGCGGAAGAAAACATACTCCTTCTCGATGGGCTCCTTGACCTTGACCACCATGTCCGACTTGCCCCAGACATAGCCCGCCTCGCCCACCATCTCCGCGCCGGCGTTTTGGTACTCCGCGTCCGAGAATCCCGACTGCGCTCCGGCCAGCGTCTCCACCAGCACCCTATGCCCTGCTTCGGTAAGAGCCTTTACGCCGGCAGGGGTTACGCCCACGCGCGCTTCTTGATCTTTGATTTCTTTGGGAACGCCAATGATCATTGCTTTGCTCCTGGATGGATTGAATGCCGGCTGGGGAGGGCTGGCGCTAAGAAGGCTCCCGGCGCCGTTCATTTCATGGGGAGGGCTGGATTGGGCGCCGGGCTTGCGTCCACTGATGACCCTGATGAGAATCGTACGGCGCACATGGCTTCCAATGTGTGCAAAATTCGTGGTAAAACAGGGATATGGGAACGAAACGTGAAAGAAATGGTGCTCTTGCGCAAGAATCGCCCGTGACTCGTACAGAAGCCGGCATCAAAGACGCTACCCTGCCCGCAATTGCCGGCCTGGACGAACTCGACGCGGCCATCCTGCGCCACCTCGAATGCCACGGCCGCGCTACCAACTACGAGGTAGGCGAAGCGGTGGGCCTCTCTGCGTCCGCAGCCTCACGGCGCATTCAGGCGCTGGAAGCTACGGGCGCAATTCGCGGCTACCGCGCGCAAATCGACGACCATCTGCTTGGCAAGCGCATGACGGTGTTCATCCGTGTGACCCTGGAGCGCCAGTCCGCTCCGGTCCTTTCGGCTTTCGAGGCCGCCGTTCGCAAATCGAAGGCGATCATGAGCTGCCATTTGATGGCCGGCCAGTATGATTACATGCTGGTTGTCCGCGTGGCCGATATTGACGACTACGGCCGGCTCCATCAGAACGAGTTATCGCGCCTCCCCGGAGTTACCCGGCTGGAAACCAGCTTTGCGCTGAGGAATGTTCTGGAGAAGCAGACCCCTTGATGCTGAATCCCCGAACCCTCTCGCCAGAGATTGCCGTATTCATTGCGGGCGATACGTGGTCTAATTTTATTGATCCCAGGAGCTGGAATTTAGAGCGGCCGGGAAAGGTTGCTGGACAATGACGGACGAGGCCCCGCAGGATCCCACAACAGAGATCACCGCAGCTGACCGGCATCCGCCAGTCCCCGAGATTGCGCCTGCGGATTTTCACTATCCTTTCGGCGCCGAGGGGGCTCCAACTCAACTGCCCTCGCCCGCTGACTCCGCAAAACTCTCCTCCAAGAAGACATACACGTACGCCATGATCTGCGCAGTGTTTGGAATTCTGTTTGGAGTTGTGATCGCTGTTTATCTGGGCGGCTTTGACCACCGCGCGGGGCCTGACGATTTGGGATTGGTCCACTCCGCAGCGGATGGATTGCAGGGGCATCTCATTACCAATTGGGATGGAAAGCTCGCTTATCGCCTGACCATCGCGCCCGGCGATCCGCAGCAGCGCGTGGCATTTGCCCTGGCGGTAACCAATTCGCCGCGTCCCGTGGCATTCGATTTCCAAACCAAAGACCCTCTCGGCTTTGTCTTGTGCACCGGGAATATCGTGTTGAAGTTCGATCCCACCAAGGCGAAGGCACTGGCGGCGACCGCGCAACAATTTCCCGGCGGGCAGGCGAATGCTGCTCCCGCCGCCCCGGATCAAGCGGCGCAGGCCGTCGAAGTTGCACGACTGGAATCTCAGGAGCTCGATCGCGAACGCGGTAAAGATATCTTCCAGAATGATATCGGCAGTGACGGAGGCATTGAATCCATCACTGCTCAAGGGGAGCTTCCATGCGATAGGAAAGCATCTGAACGGGCCGTCTCGTGGACCTTTACGTCGAATTTCCCGACCCTTGCCGAGCAAGGTCAATTGGGTCAGGCATCGCCTGAGGTGTTGGCTGCCGCTGCCAGCCAGGCAAGTGCAGCTCCACAGCCATCCGCTGCTCGCAGGAGTTACAAATCAAAGGCGCCAGCGCCCCCGGTGACTTATTCCATTGAGGGAGACGATGACATCATGGAGTTTGACGTGGCGCGGGGAATCATTTCGACCATGACGGGGAAGATATACCTCATCGATAAGAAAAGCACTGAAGGCCTGTCGCCCGCATGGCAGGACTTTCCGGTGAGGATTCACTACGTGTGCAACCAGGTTTCAGGCTGCACGCTGATGCACGCCGGCGCGGGGGTGTTACACGTGAGGATGAGCAAATAACTACCAGTGCTAACTTACCTTTGAGGGAGATTTGATCTCACCCCGCTAACCGGCACGCAACGGCTCTTCGACTTATTTCAGGAATTGGTAATCTCAGTTTTCGCAGCGGGATCGGCGGCCCCGAAAAGCAGCCGCAGATCCTTCGACTCCGCTGCGCTTCGCTCAGGATGACAGAGTTGTTGGAAGGGTCAAAAGTCACTCCGCAATATGGGCGTTACTCAGCGTTGTCGATCTGCGCCCGTTGCAGTTTGTCGGAGTAATCCACATACACGGCTTTCCAGGTAGTGAAGAAGTCGATAGCTCCATTGCCCTCGCGGTGACCGTTGCCGGTGTGCTTGACGCCGCCGAAGGGAAGATGCACTTCCGCGCCGATGGTGGGAGCGTTGATATAAGTAATGCCGGCTTCGAGATCGCGGATCGCTGCGAAGGCGCGGTTCACATCCTTTGTATACAGCGCGGTCGAAAGTCCATAGTCAATTGAGTTAGCCATTTCAATAGCTTCTTCAAAGCTTTCAAACTCAATCAACGAAACCACCGGGCCAAATACCTCTTCGCGCGCAATGCGCATTGAAGGCTTAACTCCAGCCAGCACCGTCGGCTCAAAAAAGGTTCCCTTTGCATAACTCCCTTCGGTGAGCGCATGGCCGCCCAACAGTAACTCTGCTCCCTCCCGCAAAGCTATCTCGACATATCTCGCCGAAGTTTCAATCTGGCTCGCATTCACCTGCGGACCTACATCAACGCCATCCTCCAGTCCGTTGCCCACTTTCAGCTTGCTTGCCCGCGCCACAAACTCTGCCGTAAATCTCTCCGCAATTCCGCTTTGCACCAGAATGCGGCTGGTGGCAGTGCAGCGTTGGCCGGTGGTCCCGAATGCACCCCACAGCGCGCCGTCCAGCGCCAGCTCCAGGTTAGCGTCATCCATAACGATCTGCGCGTTTTTGCCGCCCATTTCGAGCGAGATTGGCTTGAAGGTAGCGGCCGCCCGCTGCGCAACCAAAGAGCCTACTTCGCTGGAGCCCGTAAAGCTGACGGCGCGCACATCAGGGTGCTCCACCAGTGGGGCGCCGGCATCGGGGCCGAAGCCGGAGACAATGTTGACCACTCCCGGCGGCAGCCCGGCGTCCACAAGCGTCCGGACCAGGTTATAGGTTGAGAGCGGGGTATCTTCGGCCGGCTTGATGACGCAGGTGTTGCCCGAAACCAGTGCCGGAAAAAGCTTCCAGCTGGGAATGGCCATGGGAAAATTCCACGGCGTAATCAACCCCACCACTCCCAACGGCATACGTATGCTCATGGCGAACTTGTTTTGCAATTCGCTGGGGGTGGTTTGGCCAAACAGCCGCCGGCCCTCACCTGCTACGTAGAAAGCTTCGTCGATCGCCTCCTGCACGTCGCCGCGGGTTTCGGCCAGCACTTTGCCCATCTCGCGGGTCATATCGCGGGCGAACTGCTCCTTGCGCTGCTGCAGCAAAATTCCGGCGCGCACCAGAATCTCTGCCCGTTTGGGCGCGGGCACCAGTCGCCAGGTCGCAAATGCCTGCTTCGCAGCAGCCACGGCCAGTTTCACGTCTTCAATGCCAGACGCCGGGAACGCGCCCACCACGTCGGAATGGTCGGCCGGATTGAGGTTCAGGATGGTCTTGCCTTCAGCGGCCGGAAGCCACGCGCCGCCGATCAGATTGTGTAATGTGGGATAAGCCATGGGAGCCTCGGAGAAGCAGGGGGTCAGTTGTCAGAGATCAGGGGCCGGTTGGGGCAATTGGGCGACCTGCAAACAATTGAGTTTACCGCATCGTCTGCCGCCTGCGGCACGCCTTTTCGCGCCCTTTCTGGCCTCCTCTGACGGGTACCGCTCAATGGCCGTACAATAAGCCTTGAGGTAGATCGACTTTCCAATGTCATTGAACGGATATCCTTCGCGCTCATCGCGCAGCCATGGCCTGCGTTCGCTTTTCAGCATGTTTTCCAGCGATCTGGCCATCGATCTCGGTACTGCCAATACCCTGGTCTACGCGGCCGGCAAAGGCATCGTTGTCAACGAGCCTTCCATTGTGGCCATCAACAAGAATACCGGCGAAGTGGAAGCTGTGGGCAAGGAGGCCAAGGAGATGCTGGGCCGCACTCCGGGCAACATTGTGGCCATCAAGCCCATGAAGGACGGCGTGATTGCCGACTTCAAAATCACCGAGAAGATGCTCAACTACTTCATCCAGAAGGCGCACAACCGCAAGATGCTGGTTCACCCGCGCATCGTCATCGGCGTGCCTTCTGAGATTACACAGGTTGAAAAGCGCGCCGTGGAAGACTCCGCCTATCGCGCAAAAGCCAGCGAAGTGTATCTGGTGGAACAGGCCATGGTGGCGGCCATCGGCGCTGGGCTGCCAATCACCGACCCCTGCGGCAACATGGTCGTCGACATCGGCGGCGGCACCACGGATATCGCAGTTATTTCGCTCTCCGGCATTGTCTACTCGCGTTCTGTGCGCATGGCCGGCAACCAGATGGACGAGGCCATTACCAATTATTTGAAGCGCAAGTACAACCTGCTCATCGGCGAACGCACCGCGGAGCACGTGAAGATGGAGATCGGCTCAGCCTTCCCGCTTGACAAGCCGCTGACCATGGAGATCAAAGGCCGCAACTTGATCGAGGGCGTGCCCAAGACCATCACCATCGACGACAGCGAGATTCGCGAGGCGCTGGGCGAATGCATCGCCGTAATTATGAATGCCATCCGCGTGGCGCTGGAGCGCACACCTCCCGAGCTTTCCGCCGACATCAGCGATCGGGGCATTGTGCTTACCGGCGGTGGCGCGTTGCTGAAGAATCTCGACAAGCGCATCCGCGAGGAAACCGGATTGCCGGTTTCGGTAGCCGACGATCCGCTGGCCTCGGTGGTCCTCGGCACCGGCAAAATGCTCTCCGACTTCCGCCTGCTGCGCAAAATCAAGATCGACTAAAGCAGTGAACAGTGCGTAGTGAACAGAGAAAACCGCTCTAACCTGCAAATGCCTGCTGTCCACTGTTCCCTGTTCGCTCATCACTGAATCCCATGGAATCGTTTTTCGTCCGCTATCGGAATCTTCTGGTGCTGCTGGCCATCCTGTTGGTACAGGTCATTGGCCTTGCCGTGCAGGTGCGGCGAACGGGCGCGGGGCGCAACAGCCTGGATGCGCCGGATGGGTCGAGCGTGCGCCTCATCCGGTTGTGGGCCAATGCGCTGGTTTCGCCTCCGGAACGGCTCATCCACTCCACCAAATTAGGCGCCGCGGGGCTGTGGGGAGACTATCTTGACCTGCGCCACGTCCGCGAGCAGAACAAGGATTTGCAGCAGACCATCGACCGGCTGCGGCTGGAGCAGGCTGCGCTGCTTGAAGATGCGCGCCAAGGCCAGCGTCTGCAAGCCCTACTCGGTTTCCAGCAGAAGTACATCTATACAACCGTCGCCGCACAGGCCATCGGCTCCAGCGGCAGCGATCAATCCCGCGTGTTTTATCTTGACAAGGGTTCGGCGGCCGGGCTCGGTCGGGACATGGCGGTCATCACAGCCGATGGAATCGTGGGCAAGATTCGCGATGTCTTTCCCACTTCAGCCCAGGTGCTGGCCATCAATGACCAAACCAGCGGCGCGGGCGTGATCCTCGAGACCACCCGCATTCGCGGCATCCTGCGAGGAAACGCCTTTGGGCAGCCGCAGATTGTGGGCATTCTGGCCGATCAGCGCATTCAGCCCGGCGAACCCGTTCTCACCGCAGGCGGCGACCAGATTTTCCCGCGTGGACTCCCAGTGGGGGTCGTGGAAAGAGTGGTTCGCGATCCCTATCAGGACGGGTTCATCAACGTCATCGTCAAGCCGGCGGCCCATCTCGACCGGCTAGACGAAGTCCTGGTCATCACCTCTACTCAACCTCGCTTTTCGCCCGAGCAGCAGCAGGACCTGGCCACCAGCGAAACGCTCAAGGGGCCGGAGGCGGCAGCGATTCAAGAGCAGAAGAAGAAATCGGCGATTATGGCCGAGCGGCTCCCTGGACTCACCGACCCGAATCTTCCACCCGGTCAGCAAGCGCCTCTAGATAACTCGACCCCCACTTCAGTGGTTCGCCCGCCCCCCGCGCTTCATCCTGACCGGTTCACGCCCGGCGCGGCGTCCGAGCCTTTGCCGGATGGAGAGAACGACTCAAAGCCAAAGCCTTCCAGCCCACCGCCAACCGCGCCGCAGGGGAATCCATAGCCATGTCCGTGATGGGTGCAAACTTCCGCCGCGATATGGAGATTCACCGGTATCCGGTACTCGTGTATGCGCTGGCGCCGCTGATTGCGCTGGTGCTGCAAGCCTGGTTGCCGCGGGTTATGGGGCGCTTTGCCCTTTTTGACCTTCCCCTGGTGGTCACCGTCTACTTCGCCCTGGGCCGGCGCAGTCCCATCCAGGGCACGCTGATGGGCGCGGCCATGGGGCTGTTTGAGGATGCACTTTCGCAACATGCCATCGGCGTCAACGGCATCGCCAAGACCGTGGTCGGCTTTCTGGCTGCCTCGGTGGGGATTCGCATCGACGTCGAGAACTTCACCATTCGCATGATCCTCAACTTTCTGCTCTCCCTGCTGGCCAGCGTGATTTACGTCTTTGTCTACCGCGTCCTGCTGGGGCTCGATCTGGAGTGGCGCTGGTTCACTGCGCTTTTCATGGCGATTGGCAACTCGTTGATTGCCCTGGCGCTGTTTCCATTGCTCGACCGTCTACAGAGCAGGGATTAATGAAACGAAATTTCCTGAATTCGCGCGGCAATTGCTGTTCCTGAACGAAAGGCCCGAGGAACGCGTCCTTTACAAGCAAACCATCAAATACATTCAGCCAAGCAAGCGGGCTGTATTCTAAAGGTGTATAGCGATGTATCCTCTCAGCGGCAATCGCGGCGAAAAGCTCTCCACCGTCAAGCTGGCGGTGGTGCAATACGGCATTCTGCTCATGATGCTGGCTCTTTCCGCCGGCCTTTGGCGCTTGCAGGTGCTGGGCGCGGAAAACTTCAGGCAATTGGCTGAGCAGAACCGGGTCCGCAAAGTGCCTGTGCTGGCAGCGCGCGGAAAGCTCTTCGACCGTGAGAACCGGCTGGTGGTGGACAACTACCCCTCGGTCTCGTGCTACCTGGTCCGAGAGCAGAACTCCAACGTGGACGCCGACCTGCCGCTCATTGCGCGCGGGCTCAATCTGGATCTGGACCAGCTGCGCGCTACCCTGCGCCACTATCGCGCTGCGCCCGGCTATCAGCCCATCCCCATCAAGCAGGACATAACGGCCGACGAAACCGCCTTCATCGAGGCCCACCGCAACGAGCTGCCCGAGTTGGAGACCATCGATGAGGAGCGCCGGCTGTATCCACGCGACGGTTTTGCCGCCCACCTCATCGGCTACGTGGGCGAGGTGAGCGAAGAGGAACTGAACAACCCGCGCTACGCGGCCTATTCGCCGGGAGACGTGGTGGGCAAGGCGGGCGTGGAGGAGACCTACGACCAGTTGCTGCGCGGCCAGGATGGCTCGCGCGATGTAATTGTGGACAGCCACGGCCGCGAAGTGGGCTACCTGGGCATTCAGCATGCCATCCCCGGCCAGGACCTGAAGCTGACCATCGACATTGACCTTCAACGGACGGCGGAAGTGGCACTGGGTGATGCGAACGGCGCGGTTGTGGCCATGGATCCGCGCAACGGAGAGATTCTGGCCATGGTCTCCCATCCCAGCTACGACCCCAACGCTTTTGCCGTGCGCATCAACCGAACAGATTGGAACGAGTTGATCACCAACCCGAACCATCCGCTGATGAACAAGGCGATTCAGGATCAGCTTGCTCCCGGTTCGACCTTCAAAATCATCATGTCCGCAGCCGGCCTGCAGGAGGGCGTGGCCCAGAATATGCACGTAAATTGCGTCGGCGGAGGCACTTTCTACGGGCGCTTTTTCCACTGTGACAAGCACCACGGCGTGCTGAATATCAGCCAGGCCATTCCGCTTTCCTGCGACACCTTCTTTTACACGCTGGCGCAAAAGCTGGGCATCGACACCATTGCGAGATACGCCACGGCACTTGGCCTGGGCTCGAAGACGGGCATCGACCTGCCCAACGAGATGGCCGGCGTCATGCCCTCCACGCAATGGGAAATGAAGAACTTTCACCAGAGGTATTACCCAGGCAATACGATCTCCGTGGGCATTGGCCAGGGGGAGACCCAGGTTACTCCCTTGCAACTGGCGCGGGCTTTGGGGGGCATCGCTTCCGGCGGCCATCTGGTTCGGCCCCATGTGGTGATGTCGGGCCAAATTCCAGCGGAATTTCATCAGGCCGTCCTTGACAGCTTTCCTGGGTCGGGTGATTCCAACCTTCCTCTTAACCCCGACACCTGGTCCATCATTACCGACGGCATGGCAGCCGCCACGACTACCGGCACAGCCGCCCGGGCGCACCTGGACGGCATCGACTTTGCCGGCAAGACCGGCACCGCGCAGGTGGTAGGCAGCGGTGACACGCATGTGAAAGGCGGAGCGAAGACTCCCAATTCCTGGTTTGTCGGCATGGCGCCCCGGCGCAATCCTGAAATCGTGGTTGCTGTCTTGCAGGAGCATGGCGACTGGGGCGCGAATTCGGCACGCATCGCCGCCGAGGTGGTGGCCACATACGTGAACAAGAAGCGGAAAGAGGAACACAACCTGTTGAATGAGGCGGGAAACGGCAAGCCGGTTGAAGTGGGCGCAGTGTGGTCCGATCCCGCGCCGCCTCGCCGTGAACCCGACGGCGCCCCCTTGCGTGATTCTGTCCTTCACGCCGGTCATTTCACGGTTGATCCTGCGCCAACTCCCGGGCCCAAGGCACTGGCCGGTAGTCTGCTTCCGCTCCCCGCATGGGCTGTCGCGTCACCGCTCCGATTCAAGGAAGAGCATCCCTGATGCGCCGCATCCTGAGCTTCCGCGACTTCGATTGGGCGTTGCTGGCCATGGTGCTTATCCTTTGCACCGTTTCAGTTCTTGAAATCTACTCCGCCACCCTTCACACCAAATATTCCGGCTTCCACACCAAACAGGTTTTCTATATCGCCGGCGGCCTGGTGGCCATGTTTCTGTTCGCCAAAATCGACTATCACAAGCTGATCGATTACGTTCCCTGGGCTTATGGCGTCTGTTTGCTGGCGCTGGTGGCAGTTAGGATATTCGGGCACAAAGTGCTGGGCGCAAAGCGCTGGATCGCCGTGGGGCACATGCAGTTTCAGCCCTCTGAGTGGGTCAAGCTGGTGTTGATTCTGGCCGTTGCCCGCTATTTCGCCAACCTCGGCGGTCGCAGCCTCACATGGAAAGATATTTTCAAGGCCTTTGCGTTGGTGGGCGTTCCCATGCTGCTGGTGCTCATTCAGCCCGATCTCGGAACCGCGCTCACTTATACGCCCATCCTGGTTGCCGGCCTCTTCCTGGGCGGCATCAGCCTGCGCCAATCGCTGATTCTGTCCGTGTGTGGCCTCACTTTGATCGCTGGCGTCTGGACCAGCGGCAAAATTCTCAAGCCGTATCAAAAAGCCCGGCTCACCAGCTTCATGAATCCCGACAGCGACCCCAAAGGCACCGGCTATCAGATCCGCCAGTCCCTCATTGCAGTCGGTTCCGGCGGGGTGTGGGGCAAAGGCGCCGCCAAGGGGACCCAGACCCAGGGCGACTTTCTACCCATTCCCCACGCCGACTTCATCTTTGCCGCTTTTGGCGAGGAACACGGCTTTGTGGGCGCGCTTTCCGTCCTGCTGCTATACTTTTTTATATTGATGCGTTTGATTCAAAACGCTCAAACAGCCGCCGACCTGTCCGGTTCCCTGATTATTATGGGGATAGTGGCTGTGTTGACCTTTCAGATTGCGGTCAACGTGGGCATGGTCATAGGGTTTATGCCCGTCACCGGAATCCCTTTACCGTTAATGAGTTACGGCGGGTCTTCGGTGCTGTTTACCTTCCTGGCGCTAGGCACGGCGATGAATGTCCGCATGCGCCGGTTCGTAAACTGAACTGATTGGAGAATGGCAACTCCGGCCGGTTCGACTTGTTCCACCTTTTGCGCCCCGGCTGAAATGCCTGGTCCGCAAAAGCAAGAGATTGAAGCATGTACGGCGCTTTTTCAATTTGCATGGCCTTCCCTGCATCGTGCCGGGTTGTGATTTCGAACCCATACAACTGGAGAATCGCCATAGCCGGCCAGGTCCGGATGGATCTCGAGCCCGGCAGGATTGGGTAAATGAGCACGCAGAGACGGGAAAACCGTTCGCAGCGTATAAGTTGCACGGATTGCGCGAAAGCGTTGGGAGAAACCCCCGCATGGATCGCGCTGCAAGACTGTGCATTCGCTACGGATGGAACGGCCCCGCCGCGCACCGCGGAAACGCTGGCCACAAACTCTCTGCAATCGGATCACTGCACCGTTCACTTGGTAGTCCAGGAACTCCGCCTTGGTTCGCCGCCCTCAGGGGCTGGCTGCCGCGCGGAATCCGGCACACCGGCGACCTTCAGGTCATCCCTTCCGCCTATCCCCTTTCCTTCCGCCATCGAGCTTTTCCATGCCGCCTTGCCGCAACTCCCAGCAGGCCAATGCCGCTGGACGGAAAGGTACGATGGCAAAAGAGATTTGCATCTCCAGCACGCCGCATGAAACGCGGCTTGCAATTCTTGAAGACGATCAACTCGCGGAAATCTACTACGAACGCGAAAACGAATACACCCTGGCAGGGTCCATTTACAACGGGCGCGTCACGCGCGTTCTTCCCGGCATGCAGTCGGCATTTGTTGACGTGGGCCTCGAGCGCGACGCCTTCCTTTATGTAACCGACTTCCTCGAGCTCGAAGACCCTGAAGAGACCGATGAGTTGGAAAAGGCCGCAGCCACCGGCGGTATGCAGCCCCCTCGCGAGGTCCGGCACAGCAGCGAACCAGAGCAGAAGAATGGCCCGACCGCGCGCAATGGGCGCCAGGACGACCGCGGCCAGCGGTCCAGCTCCAGGCCCGGCGGAGGGTCTGAGCCACGCCCCGATCGCCAGCCGCGCGATCAGAGGCTCCAAGTCGAGGCGGTTCCGGAAGCTGCCAACGCTGCTCCTGAACCCCTCAAGACCTCTGAACAAGCCGGAAACGACCAGGAAGAAGATGGCCAGGGTTCTCGCCGCTGGCGTGGACGCCGTCGCCGTCGCGGCGGCCGTGGTTCCAGCGATGCGCCCGAGAGCCAGCCTGAGAGCGCGCAAGGCAGTGAAGAACCCGCCCGCAACATCCCCCAGCCTTCTGCGGGTTTTGACGTAGCGCCGACGATTCAAGCGGCAGCCTCTCACGCAGGCAGCTCGCGGGAATCGGCCTCACAATCGAGAGAAGGTTCCTCGCCGCAACGGTGGTCCGGGCAACCCCAGGCGGAACGTTTCCCTATACCCCACGTTCCATTTGTGCTTCCCGGTGAGTCGCTCAGAAAGTATGGGGGTACGCCGGCGAGCGATGCTCCCAGCTCGGCCCCAGAGCCTGCCACGCCGTCTACTCCGGCCAGCGGCTTCAAGCCTTCCACGCTGATTGAAACACCGCTCGCGTGGGATGGCAGCGGGCTGCTGCCCGGCGAATCGATCTCCCGGCATCGCGCTCGCGTGCCAGAGCCAATCCTCGAGGTTGAACCCCAATCCAGCGCTGCCGCTCCAGATGAGATCGAAGAGGAGGAGTTCGTTACCGAGCGCGCCGAAACTCCAGAATCGACCTTTGTGCCGTTGCTTGATAACACTTCGACTGAGCCGTTTTCTGAGTTTAAAGAAGACCGCCCATTCGAGGATCAACCGATCATCCCCATCGAGTCTGTTGAATTCATCGAATACGACGAATTCGAGGAAACCGCCTCCAACGCGCCCGAGCCTCCCGCAGCGCCTGAAAAGCCGGCTCCGGCAGACGCCGATGAATATTCGGTTGAGCCGGTAATCGATCAGCCGTCCGTCGACGACACGGTGGCGGAACCGGTTGTCCGCCAGAATGAGGCTGCCGACCTGGGAACGGATAGGCCAGACGACTCAGACGATGGGCCCGACCGTTCCGCCTCTCACCACGTTGACCCCTCTGCACCCACGGGCTTCCGCCTTTTCGGTTTTGGCGGCAAAAAAAAGGACGAAACCGCCCCGGCTAAGCCGGCCTCAGCAGCAGCGGTCTCATCCTATGCTCCGGGCACCGGAGTCATTGAGGAGGAAGTCATCGATGAAGAGGAGTTCGATGCGCCCCGCCACTCGCACCACGGCAAGGCAGACGAGCACGATCTGGAGGATTTTGAAGAAGAGACGCTGCCCGTTCAGGCGCGTTCCGGCGATTTGGGTGAGCTGCTTCAGGAAGCCCATCTTGACCACCGCATTCAGCTGAACTTCGACAGCAAAAATGTCGACGAGGAAGACACAGACGACGAGGACGACGAAGAAGAACCCGCAGTGGCAGGCCAGGCCCCTGCCGGCGATGCGCAGTCCCAGCAACGGCGCGACCGCGATCGTGGCGGCCGTGGCCGCAGAGGTGGCCGTCCAAATGATCGGGCTGCCCAGGGCAACCGCCGCGGCCCCTCGCGCCGCTCGATGCAGACCTCTGACCTGCCTATCATCAGCGATCTCTTGAAGCCCGGCCAGGAGATTCTGGTTCAGATTGCCAAGGAGCCCATCGCCAAGAAGGGCGCGCGCATCACCAGCCACATCGCGCTGCCCGGTCGCTTCCTGGTGTTTATGCCCACCGTCACGCACATCGGTGTAAGCCGCAAAATCGCCTCCGACGAGGAACGCCACCGGCTCAAGCGGATTCTGGTGCACGAGCGCGGCGAAGCCTCCGGGGGATTCATCGTGCGCACCGCTGCTGAGGGCGCGTCTGAAGAAGAGCTCCGCGCCGACCTGCGCATGCTTCTGAATTTGTGGGCCGAGATCAAGCAGCGTTCCGACGCATCCAATTCACCGGCGCTGATCTATCACGATCTTGGCCTGATCGAGCGCATCCTGCGCGACCAGGTCAGCGCGAACTTCGCCTCCATCTGGGTCGATTCGGAGGCCGACTACGAGCGCATCGTCCGCTTCCTCAACCGCTTCTCGCCCAACCTGGTTCGCCGCGTCAAGCTCTACACCAAAGAGACGCCGCTCTTCGAGCACTTCGGCATTCAGGACGAAATCTCCAAGGCGCTGCGCTCGAAAGTCTGGCTCAAGAGCGGCGGTTCCATCGTCATCAACCAAACTGAAGCCCTGGTAGCCATCGACATCAACACCGGCAAGTACGTGGGCAAATCGGCGCGGCTTGAAGACACCATCGTCAAGACCAACCTCGACGCGGTGCCGGAAATTGTTCGCCAGATTCGCCTTCGCGATTTGGGCGGCATCATCGTCATCGACTTCATCGACATGGACGACCGCAAAAATCGCTTCCGGGTTCTGGCCGCTCTTGAAGAAGCTCTCAAATCCGATCGCGCGCCGACAAAGGTTCTCCAGTTCAATGATTTCGGACTGGTCGCCATTACGCGCAAGCGCGTGAAGCAGTCTTTGGAACGGACCTTGAGCGTTCCGTGCCCCACCTGCCAGGCCACCGGCATGGTCAAGAGCCCCACCACGGTCTGCAATGAGATTTACACCGAATTGCGCAAGATGAAGAAGCACTTCGAAGGCGCCGACGTGTTGCTGCGGGTTAACCCTGAAACCGTCAAGGTGCTCAAGGCCAACAACGAAAGCTGGCTTACTGAATTCGAGGAGATGGTCGGCAAGAACATCCTCGTCAAGAGCGACGCGACGTTGCATCCGGAGCAGTTCGACATACAGGGTTAAACATCGACCACCAACATTCACCGTCGGCCGGAACATTGTTCCGGCCGACGGTGTTTCCGGGCAAAGAATAAAAGTGCAGTTGGCTTTGCGCACGGGGGCTTACCTTGTTGACAGAGGAAATGGCCCAACGATACAAACTGAAAGTCAAGATATTGGGAGGCCAATGTTCGTGAGACGAAGAGGTCGAAAGTTAAAGTGCATCTTATCTCTGGCTGCGTTCTGCATGGCGTGGACTGGGCGCGCTGCGTCGGGACAAACAGGTGTTGAACAGGCAGCCCCCGCGAGCGAGCTCCCATGTTCTGCATATGTGCAAGGTCCGCCCGCTGCATACACTTTGGATGGAATTCCATGGAAAGAAATTTCCATCACAATGGAGAACCATCCTGCGCTTCTGCTCGTGCCGGATGAAGCATCCTCAACCGAGCCGCTGTCATGGGTATGGTTTGCTCCAATGGTTCATGGCCAGCCGAATGTGAACCACACGTACATTCTTCAGCATGTGCTGGGCTCCGGCATGGCATTCGCTTCCATCAATGTAGGGGAATCTTACGGAAGCGTCGAGGGGACGCGCCTCTACGCGGAGTTTCACGATCTTCTGACTCGTTGTTTTCATCTATCCACGAAAGCCGTGCTTTTCCCGCAGAGCCGCGGCGGCCTCATGCTGTTCAATTGGGCAACACTGCATCCCGATGAAGTGTTGAGGATTGCGGGAATTTATCCAGTCTGCAATCTCAGTAGTTATCCAGGCCTGAAAGTCGCCGCGAAGGCGTATAGCATGACCGAAGAACAATTGACTGCAGAGTTAAGCCAACATAACCCGCTTGATCTTCTCGCCTCGTTGGCAAAAGCGGATGTGCCCGTGCTCCTGATGCATGGCGACGTCGACAAGGTTGTCCCCATTCAAGATAATTCCGCAGAGTTTGTGCGCCGATATCTAAAGCTCGGTGGTCACGCAACATTGGTCGTAATTCCGGGCAAAGGCCATCAAGAGGCAGACGAGTTCTTCAAATCGCCCCAATTTGTCGCGTTCCTAACAACCGGCAAGTAACTCCTGCTGCGGCCTCGAGTTTGAATGCGGCGTTGCCCCATCGAGTCATACTTTTCAGTTGCGTAGCGGCGCAAAAATAGCGGTCCCCACCGCAACCTTTCCACCGTGTTTCGTGTCTAACCCAGTGCCCGGAGCACTGCATGACTTCCGGGCGCAAGCAAACAAATTTGACTATCGAGGTTATGGCATGTCATCCCCCCGTTGGATGTCGCGCATGCGGCATGTCTGTTTCCTTTGTGGCGCGCTTATTCTTGCGGTCTGCACTGCACGCGCCCAGTCTTCACCCACTTCCAACCAAACCACCGGCGCTTCGGCTGGCGAGTCCAGTTCAACCCAATATCAGCTGGCGGCCGATGACGATCCGGGCGGCGCCGGCGAACTGCGCGCCGCAGCGGCATCTCTCGGCTCCGGTTCGGCCGCCGGTCAGGACGGCGGGCACTATCATGGCTTCAACCGTTTTGCGTTTGAGGCCGGCGGCGGCTTCAACGCGCCCATCGGCAACGACACATCCACCGGCGGCGGCGGCCCGTTTATCACCTGGGGCGGTAACTTCACCGCAGGCGGCGGGCTGAACTTCTCCCGGCGCTTTGCATTGCTGGGCGAATTCCAGTTCATTGACGATAAGCTGCCTGCGAGCCTGATTAACGAGGCAGGGGATGGGGCCGAAGGCGGAAACACGCATATCATCTCGCTAACGGCGGACCCATACATCGATCTATTTCCCAGGTGGCGCAACAGCATTTACGTGACCGGAGGGGGCGGGTATTATCACAAGTCCACCAACTTCAACGCCCAGGAGTGTTGCGACTTTTATGGCTATCCGGTGACTGTGACGCTGGGCAGCTTCTCGTCCAACCAGGCTGGTGTCAACGCAGGCATAGGGTACATTCATCGGCTAGGCGGGACCGCTGATGACAGCCACATGAAGCTGTTCGCGGAAGCCCGTTACGTTTACATCCACACCCCTCCCATCATCGCAACAAATGGTTTGGGAACGACGGAGTTGATCCCGGTAACCTTTGGAGTGCGCTGGTAGACCAGTTGGGCGCATCAACAACTTGGGCGGTTATCGAGCAGTTATTGCGCCGGAGCCGCCCTACAAAATTCCCAGCACCCTCAGCCGCACCAGTCCGCCCGCCAGCGCGCCTAGCGGCATCACGGCCAGCAGCGCAAGTGCGTACCAAATGGGTTGCTTGCCCCTTGTTTGCAGCGCGCTCACAGCGGCTAGCGCCAACACCACGATTCCCAGCGCCAGTACGTGGATCAGTGGGTTTGCGGCCGCCACCCATGCGGTCACGTAGCCGCCGGCCGCCGCTGCAAGCAGCGAATAACCGAGGTTCACAAAGACATAGCCTGCGCGAGGCTTGTTCTGTTCTCCAACCCAACCGGGCGTCAGCCGCGCTAATACCGCCGTCAGCACCGAGACCAGCAAGACCATGGTGGCAAAGCCGGCCGCCAGCGCCAGAAATGCATGCAGAATCACCAAGGCTTTATCTCCTGTTGGGTCGGCGTTCCCACTTCGCCCTTCTCAATGCGCTGCAGAAATGCGCGGGCCAGCTTTCGTTCACCGGGATCGCTCTCGCCATGGATGGAGCATAGATCAAGGAACTCATCGCAGAGCGCATTTCTCTCGTCCGACTGGCTGAGAATCCCCTGTATTGCCAAAGCAAGTTCGCGCAGCCGCGCTGCCTCACACCAGTCGCTATCGACCTCGTCTGCGCTCACTCGACTCGGTTCGAAAAACAGTCCTTTGCGGCCGCTTGCGCATTCATCCAGGCAGGCCAAAAGCTGCTCGCGAAATGCGTCCGTCAGTATCTCCGACTGTCCGGGCTCGGGTTGGCCGTACGGGCTCATTCTCTCTCCTCAAACACAGTGTCCGGAGTCTGAAGTTCCTTGAAAAACAACCGCGGATTCTTCGACTCACCGCCCCCGAACCGAAGAACGTTCGGGGCCCCGTTCGCTCAGAATGACAGCGAGTTTTGTGTTGCGTAATTCAGACTCAGGACACTAGGGCCGCATCGCTGCTTCCACATCGTCCGCGGTATGCGGAAGATCCGCGTCCAGGTCGATCAGCTTGCCGTCCGCGCCCACCAGGAAGTCGCACTCGATGCGCACTCCAAGCTTCTCTTCGGGAATGTAAACGCCCGGCTCGATGGTGAACGCCATTCCGGGCTTCAGCACTGCAGGGTAATCGGACGGATCGTGAACGTTGATGCCCATCATGTGCCCCAGCCCATGCAACCAGTACTGTCCGAGCGGCTCGCCGTGCAGATCTTTCCCGTGGGTGTTGATGTAGTTGTAGGCCGCGGTGTCCAGCGAATCCGGGTCGCGCCGGTCGCGGTCGTTGATCTTCGATTTGCCCACGACAAACGCGTCGATAGCCGCCTGCTGCGCACCCAGCACAATATTGTAGATCTCCCGCTGCCGCGGCGTGAAGTGCCCATTCACCGGCAGTGTCCGCGTAATATCACTGGCGTACATTGAGTATTCGCAGGCTGCATCCACAAGCAGAATGTCCCCATCCTGCAAGGTTCGCGTGTTCTCAGAGTAGTGCAGCGTGGCTGAGTTGATTCCGGAGCCGACGATGGCCGCATACGCGGGACGCTCACACCCGCCGTCCATCCAGGCTGCAAACATTTTTCCGGCCAGCGACCGCTCCGTCACCCCCGGCTTGGCCGCCCGCATCATCACCCGCTGCGCTTCGATTGAAGCGGCGGTGCCTTTCTTGATGAGCGCAATCTCTCCCGCGTCCTTCACCACACGCAACTGCGCCGTCGGCCTGGTTACGTCGAGAGGCGCAATGGTATTCGCGTCCGCGCCCAGCGTGGCCGCGGTAAAGCTCAGCAGCGCCTTGGCCTGCGGAGCTTCCGGTTGTGCCCAAACATTCCGTGCCAGCCGCCGGTCCACGTCGATCAGACCGTTCAGAACCGCCGCCAACTCCGTCATGGGCTGCACAGCATCCACGCCTGCCGTCTGGGCCGCGCCCGGCGTGGCCGCATCCACCTTAACCCCAGTGTATTTTTCCATGTTCAGGTTACGCGTGGGCAAAAAGAGGATTTCTTTGTAGGTGCGCGGTGTGGGCGCCTGTGGTGCGTCGCTCACAATCAGCAGCGCCGCTCCCGGCTCATTCCAGCCCGTCAGATAATAGAAATCCTCATCCTGACGGTAGGGCATGAAGTCCAATACCGGCTCCTCGGCCGCAAACAGCACCGCCGCGCCACCATGTATTTTGGCCGCCAGAGCGACGCGACGCGCGCGATAGACCGCGGCCGGCTGTTTTTCAAGCGAATGCGCGAGGGGCGCAACCAGAACCACGATTGCCAACGCAAAAACAATAAATGAGGGGAAACGCGGTACACGAAACATGCATTCAGCCTCATGCCCGGCGCGCTTGCTGTCAAGCTCAAATGAAAATGGCCCGCCGCGCGTCAAACGGTTTCCGCGGTCTCGAGCACTCTGGTTTCACCTTCAACCATCAAACGATGGAATTCGTCCGCGGAAACAGGCCGCCCGAACAGCCAACCCTGAGCCAGAAAGTCTCCCGCATCCGCAAAATGGCTGGCCTGCTCCTCCGTCTCAACGCCCTCCACAATAACCTCCAGGCTCAGTGCCCCGGCAATGGCAAGAATCTGCGGCAAAATGGCAACGGTCACCGCTTCCGTCCCAATCGCCTGCGTAAATGTCTTGTCGATCTTGATGGCGTCGGAGCAAAGGAGGCTGGCATTAGCGTGCGCTTACCCGGCTTGCCAAAGTCCCCAACCCCGTTGGCGCCAGAGACCTCCGGCCGATCGCCTTTTTTGGGTTGCGGAAATTGTTCCTGGTCCGCTCCATGTGGAATCCGGTCGTCGCGCCGGCCAGTTCGGCCGCTGAGCATCGCGATCCCTTCGACCCATAATCTTCGCTCAGGCCTGGCCCAGAACATTGTGTTTCTCGTTCCCTTACCTGTGAACGGCGGCGTTCCGCGATCCAAAATTGCCCTCGCTGCTCCAATTAGGCATTGAATTCTCCGCCATTTCGCCGTATGATAACTATGCAGACGAATTTGTCCGCCCAGTTGCCGTGAGTTCGCCGGCTGGCGGAGAGAGGAGTGGGCTCACAGCCCACTTTTTATTTGCGGCAAAACCCCGGGCGTGAACCCCGGGAAACTGCCGGATTCGTGAAGCAAGAACAAGGATTCCCAGTGTGCGAAATTTGCTCGCTGGGGTGTTAGGAACAATGGCAGTCAAGCTGGAAGAAATTCGATCGGCGGCGGCGCGAGTGGCCGCTTCCCACGGGCTCGACGTGGTGGACATCGAGTTCATCGGCCCCACGAAGGAGCGCACCCTCCGCGTCTATTTGGAAAAGAACGCCGAGGGCCGTGCGCAATTGAAGGCGGCCATTGAATCCGGCGCAGAAGGACTGCCGGAGCGGCTGGTCGAGGGAAGGCTGAGCGTCGAGCAGCTTTCCGGCATCACCCACGAGGATTGCGCCGCTTTCAGCCGCGACTTCGGCGTTTTGCTTGACGTGGAAGACCTGATCCCCGGCGCGGAGTACACGCTTGAGGCCAGCTCTCCGGGGCTGGACCGCAAACTGAGCCGCCGGGAAGATTTCGAGCGGTTTTCGGGCAATCTGGTCAAGGTGCAGACCTTTGAGCCCATCCGCAACAACCGGCACTGGCAGGGAAGGCTGGTAGAGGTTTCCCCGGTCCCAAAGGCGAGACCGGGGGCACCCGCAACCGCCGACCGTAGCGGCGAAATCGTTACTCTCGATCTTGCCGCCGTGAAACAGAACAGCAAGAGCCGGAAGACCGGCGTGAACACAGTTGAGATTGCACTTTCCAACATTGAGAAGGCGCAACTGGTGCCGGAAATCTAGGCAGGCAGGGATTTAGGCCCTAGTCCCTCTTACAGAACAATCAACCGGCGCGGCTCATCAAGCCTTCGCCGCAAACGCATTACACGAGAGAGCAACCAGAGTATGGCCAGCGTTTTATACCAGAGTATCGAGCTCCTGAGCCAGGAAAAGGGCATCGAACCCGGCATCGTTGTGGGCGCCGTCGAGGAGGCCATTGCTCTGGCCACGCGCAAGTACTACAAGACCCAGGAAAACATGCGCGGCGAGCTGAACAAGGACACCGGCGAAATCACCGCCTACATTTACAAGACGGTCGTTCCGGATGACGCCGAAATTGAAGATCCCCTCAACCAGATCACCCTCACCGAAGCCCAGGAATTGGCGCCCGGTGTGGAAGTGGGCAGCGAGATCCGCTTGTATCGCGACACCAGCCCCCTGGGCCGCATCGCCGCTCAACTGGCCAAACAGGTCATCTTCCAGAAGGTCCGCGAAGCCGAGCGCGACACGGTCTTCAACGAGTACGCGCATCGCGAAAAGGAAGTCCTCAACGCCACCGTCAAGCGCATTGAGGGCCAGGACGTTATTTACGACCTGGGCAAGGCCGAAGCTCGCTGCCCACGGCGTGAGCAGTCGCGGCTGGAGCAGTTCTCGATCGGTGAGCGCGTTCGTGTAGTCCTGCTCAAGGTGGACCGCGCCGCCAAGGGCCCGCAGGTGATCGTTTCCCGTGCAGCTCCAGAGCTGGTTTCGAATCTGTTCCAGTCTGAAGTCCCTGAAATCTACGACAACACGGTGGTCATCCGCGCCATTGCGCGCGAGGCGGGCGAGCGCACCAAGATCGCTGTCCAGAGCCGCGACAAGGATGTTGACCCCGTGGGCGCGTGCGTCGGCATGAAAGGCATGCGCGTGCAGTCCATCATCCGCGAGCTGCGCGGCGAAAAAATCGACATCATCGAGTACTCCGACGAGATCACCACCTTCGCAGAGAAGGCCCTGCAGCCGGCCAAGGTCAGCCGCGTTTCCATCACCGACCTGACCGACAAGCAACTGGAAGTCATTGTCGACGATACCCAGCTTTCACTGGCCATCGGAAAGAAAGGCCAGAACGTACGCCTGGCCGCCAAGCTGCTGGGATGGAAGATCGACATCAAGAGCGAAGAGGAAAAACGCCAGGAAGTCGAGGAGCAGATGCAGGCTCTTTCCGGCGGACCCTCTACGCCCATCGAAGCTGTTACCGAGTTGGGCGAGGGCGTCCTCCAGAAACTGGTCACCGCCGGCATCACCACGGTCGAGGCTCTGGCTGACATGACCCCCGAGCAGCTGGAAGAGATTCCCGGCATCGGCGAAAAGACCCTGGAGCGCATCAGCGTGGCCGTACGCCACTACTTCGGCCACTTTGAAGAAGGCGAAGAAGGCCATGTGCCCGAAGCTGCGGCGGTGGAAGCTGGCGAGTCCATTGAGGCCGGGCACGCAGAGGCAGAGGCCGCGGAAGGCGCCGAAACCGTTTCTGTGGAAGCTGCAGCTAAAGAAGGCGGCGAGGCGGAAATCGAAACTGCTCCCGCGGTTGCTGATGAGGCTGAAGCCGAGGCCGAAAATGCCGCTGAGGTTCTGGAAGAAGCTGAAAGCGTGCAGGCAGCCGCGGCGGAGGAGGAAGTCCTTTCCGGCGCTGAATCGGAAGCGGAAGCCGATGCGGACAGTGAAGGCCTGACAGCGATGGAACTGGCCGTCGAGAGCGTCCCAGAGGCAGACGAGAGCGGCGAGCTGGAAATCGAAAGCAACGAAACAGCGAGCGACACGGAGCAAGATGAGGCGGCCAAAGAGGACGGCGCGTAACATGCGCCGCTCTCTTCAAGGTCAATCGGGCAATTACGGAATCTTTAAGAGCAGCCATTGCCAAGAGGTAGCTATGAGCGACTAACCGGCATTGGACAGCAAATTTTGAAAAGAGGCGGATGAGTAAGGTTCGTATCAACGATCTCGCGCGCGAGATGGAAGTCAAGAGCCGGCAGATTCTTGACATATTGGCGGAACTCGGCCTGGCTACGGGCAAAACCCACTCCAGCTCGCTTGAAGAGCATGAGGCGGCAAAGGTTCGCGCGCATTATGAGCAATCAACACACTCTGCCGGCCAGGGCAGTGCACATGCGCAGCGCGCGTCCCAGGGCATTACGCCCAAAATCGACCTTTCCCATATTTCCAAGCCCGGCGATGTGCTCAAGGCCATTCAGGCCAATAAGCAACGAGAGGAACAAGAGGCAAAGCAGGCCCGATTGCCTCATGCGCCTGCCACCGCTCCGGTAAAGCCGAAGGCTGCGTCCGCCACCCCGTCCCATCCTCAGCCGCAAGCCCCAATCGCCGCTCCCGCATCCGCAATTCCAGAACGCCCGGCGCCACGCAAAATCGTTCCCCAGCCGCGCGCTGCGTCCACCGCCATCCCCGCTCCACCGGCTCCGCCGGCCATTGCTTCCCGTCCGCCCGTTGGGCCGGTCATTGCCAAGGCTCCGGCCGGTGCTGTTGCCGCTCCGCGTCCGGCAGTGGTAGTTGCACCCCCGGTTGTCGTGGTCGTCAAGCCGCCTGTGGCTCCCCCCGCGGTGTCAGCAATCCGTGAGGAGCAGATGCGCCCTGCCGAAAAGCTGGTCGCCGCTGTCAAGCCGCCTGTGGCTCCTCCGCTCGCCGCGGAACCCGCTCCCGCTGCGGCTGACTCAACAGTAGTTGCCGCCGCCCCGGTTATCGAGTCTCCCACGACCGCGTCGCCGTCTGAGGTGTCAATCTCCACGGTTGCGGCCGAGTCGGCGCCCGCTGCGGCGCCAAGAGCGCCGGCCCCACCGCCCGCGCATGTACCCCCGGTTCGCCGAATGGTCATGCCCCAAACCGGACCCCGGCCGGTTTACAAGGCGCCCATTGCGGATCCATCCGCGCCTCCGCCCGCCGCGGCCACCGGCAACCTTGCCGCAGGCCCTATGCGCGGCAGGCCAATTTTTGATCGCCGGGCTTCGAGCGGTCCCGGCGCTTATCCTCAGCGCACGCCCGGAGGCCCGTCCGCACCCGGCCAGTTCCCCGGCGGCCCACGCCCCAAGCATCCCACGCGCACCACGCCGGGCGGCTACGCCGGTCCCGGTGGACCCTCAGCTCCCGGTGCCCGTCCAGGCTTCGGCGCGCGCCCTGGCTTTGGCGCGCCACGCCCCGGCGGTTTCGGCGGCCCGCGTCCCGGCCCAGGCGGCGCTCCGCCCACTGGCGAAGCGCCCCGCCCGCAGCGCGCTCCTTCAAGAGGCCGCGGCGGCCGGCCACAGTATCCCAAGACCAAAGAGGGCCCAATGAAGGGCTTTGTTCCGCCGCCACGTTATAGCGGAATGCAGCTCAGCGGCGAACCACTGCCCATTACCCGCGAAATAACGGTCACTGAGGGCATCAGCGTCAAGGACCTCGCAGAAAAGCTCGAGGTTCGCGCCAAGGATCTGATCGCCACCCTCCTGATGAGCGGCGTCTTCGTCACTGTCAACCAGTCCCTCGACGCTGAGATGGTCAAAGACATGTCCGCCAAGTTCGGCGCGGCGGCCAACGTCATTAGCTACGAAGAAGAGATCGCCAACCAGGCCATCGAAGAGGTTCTCGAAGCCGAAAATACCGGTGAGCTTGAAGTCCCGCGTTCACCCGTGGTCACCGTCATGGGCCACGTCGATCACGGCAAAACCTCGTTGCTCGACGCCATTCGCGAAACCCATGTGGCTGAAGGCGAAGCCGGCGGCATCACCCAGCACATCGGCGCCTACAAGGTGAAGTTCACGAAGGAAGGCTCTCCTGCCTCGGGCCGGGAAATCGTCTTCCTCGATACGCCGGGCCACGAAGCCTTCACCCGCATGAGAGCTCGCGGCGCCAAGGTCACTGACATCGTGGTTATTGTTGTCGCAGCTGACGACGGCGTGATGCCGCAGACCCTCGAGGCCATTGACCATGCCAAGGCCGCGGGCGTTCCCATCATCGTGGCTGTCAACAAGATCGACAAGCCCGAAGCCAACCCCGAGCGCGTCAAGAAACAGCTTGCCGACCGCGGCCTCATCCCTGAAGAGTGGGCCGGCGCGGGCGACGAAGGGACAGTGTTTGTCGAGGTTTCAGCAAAGAAGCGCATCAAGCTCGACGAGCTTCTGGAAATGATCTGCCTGGTTTCCGACATCCGCGCGCCCAAGGCAACTCCGGGCCGCAAAGCCGTTGGCTCGGTCATTGAAGCCAAGCTTGATCGCGGCCGCGGCGCGGTGGCCACGGTCCTTGTACAGGACGGCACGCTTCGCCTCAACGACAGCTACATTGTCGGCAATACTTTCGGCAAAGTCCGCGCCATGTTTGACGACCGTGGACGGCCGCTGGAAGAAGCCGGGCCATCCACGCCCGTTGAAGTTTTGGGCCTGGAATCCATGCCCGACTCCGGCGACACCTTCCTGGTCGTGGCCGACCGTGACAAGGCCAAGGGCATCGCCCAGTACCGAAAGATGAAGGAGCGCGAGGCGCAGCTCGCCAAGAGCTCCCGCGTCTCTCTCGAAGGCCTTGCCGAGCAGATTCGCACCGCCGGCGTCAAAGACCTGCCGCTCATCATCAAGGGCGACGTCACCGGTTCGGTCGAAGTTCTGGCCGACTCGCTGGTCAAGATGTCCACTGAAAAGGTGCGCATCAAGGTGATTCACTCCGGCGTGGGTTCCATCACCGAGAGCGACGTTCTTCTGGCCACGGCTTCAAACACCATCATCATCGGCTTCAACGTCCGCCCGGAGCGCAAGGCCGCCGAGCTGGCCCAGCAGGAGGGCATTCAGATTCGGCTGCACTCCATCATCTACGAGCTTCAGGATGAAATCCGCCTGGCGATGCTGGGTCTTCTCGATCCCGCGTTTAAAGAGAATTACCTGGGCCGCGCCGAGGTGCTCAACATCTTCAAGATTCCCAAGGTGGGCACCATCGCCGGCTGCCGCGTGCAAGACGGCGTCATCCGCCGCGATGCAGAGGTCAAGGTGATGCGCGGCGAGGAGCAAGTCTTCAAGGGCAAGATTGTCTCCCTGAAGCGCTTCAAAGACGACGCCAGGGAAGTCACGAGCGGCATGGAGTGCGGCATCGGCCTCTCAGGCAATGCCGAACTGAAAACCGGCGACATCATTGAAGCCTTCAGCACCGAGAAGTTAGCTGCCGATTTGGGCGCGCTGACCTCGGCAAAGGCATAACGCAACCAGCGGCCGCAAGCCGCCGGCCAAGAGCTTAAAAAAACCGACCCGCTTCTCATCATGAGGAGCGGGTCGGCCTATTTTCAGCCTTACTGCACTAAAAATATCCGAACACCCGTCCCCTGGCCCCCGTCTTAGCGTATGAACACGGAGCGCCCGAGCATTGAACGCGGACGAAGAGCAGGACTTCACCGAACTTGTCCAGCGCCAGTCGCGCTTCGTCTTCCGCGTCGCCTATACTGTGCTGCTCAACTCTTATGACGCCGAGGACGCGGTCCAGGAGACATTCTTGAAGCTCTATCGCAATGGCGGATGGCAACACCTCCACAATGAGCGCGCCTTCCTCGCCCGCGTCGCCTGGCGCGTGGCTGTGGACAGGCTACCCCGCGCCTCAGCGAAAGCCAGCGCGGCCTCCGACGCCAACTCAGACCGCACTCTCGACAACGGTGCACTTTCTCCGGCCCCTGGACCGGAGCAGATCCTGCTCCATGCCAATCAGCACGCCGTGATTCACTCCATGATCGACACGCTGCCAGAAGAACTCCGCGTGCCGCTGGTGCTCTCCGCTTTCGAGGAACTCCACTCGCGCGAGATCGGCGGAATCCTCGGCGTCCCCGAAGGCACGGTTCGCACTCGCATTCAGCGCGCTCGCAAGCTTCTGCGCCAGAAGCTCGATCCCTCTCAGGAGACTCGCTATGCGTGAGACCGACGACCTCGACCTCCTGCTCGATTCAGCTTTGTCTTCCTACGCCGACCCCGGACCCCAAACCGGACTTGAGCGGCGCGTCCTCGCCCGCGTTCTTGGCGCCCACGCCGTCGCTGAAATCGCGCCTGCACCGCGACGCCGCTGGCTGCTGGGGGCCTTTGCACTGCCGGCCACCGCAGGGTTGCTTCTGCTTGTCCTCTCTTTGCCAAGAGCAACTCGCCCGCCATCGCATCCGGT
Organism: Occallatibacter sp.; assembly: GCA_050013735.1. Lineage (GTDB taxonomy): Bacteria > Acidobacteriota > Terriglobia > Terriglobales > Acidobacteriaceae > Telmatobacter. The sequence continues at coordinate 5,085 of JBEKEQ010000001.1, read as the reverse complement.
GCTGGGGTCCGGCCAATCCCAGACGTCTCAAATCGCCTCTGCACACGCCAACTGGCAACCGGCTCAACGGTCCAAAGCTCCATTGCTCCATGTGCCGCCTCGGGCGGTCGTCTTCGCAATCGGATCCGCCCCGCTTCCAAAGCTCGATGTCTTTCCCACCCCGCAGCCGCTCACTCCGGAGGAACAGGCTGCCGCGATCTCGACTTTCCAGATTCCGGCCACGGAATTCCGGGCCGTCATTGTGGCGCAGAAGCAAGAGGACGCACCTCTCAGCATCGCAGCCATCGACATCCAGCCACTCGAACCGCCCGACATTGTTGGAAACTAAGGAGATTCTCATGCGTAAGTTCGTCACCTTTTGCAGCCTTCTCTTCCTCACGTTGTCCATTGGACAAAAAGCCATTGCCCAGGACGCGGCCAAAACACAGGACGCGGCCAAAGCCACGACCGCCCCGGCTCACTACTACCACCTGGACTTTGTCCTCCAGGAACTCGACGCCGACGGCAAGCCCGTCAACAGCCGCACGTACAGCACAACCTTGACTACCGACAAAAACGATTCCAACACATCCATCCGAACCGGTAACAAGGTCCCCATTATCACCGGCGCAAGTCCGCGCGCAAACGGGCCCGACAAGGAGGACATCCAATACCAATACCAGGAGGTCGGTATAGGGATCGACGCGCGCGACGCTCATCTTGCGGGTAATCTGCTTGCTTTCGTCCTGAGCGCGCAGGTGAGCAGCATCGCGCCGCCAAGTGGATCGAGCACAATCGACGACCCCGTCATCCGCGCGAACAAGTGGCAGTCTTCGGTGCTCATTCCCCTGGGCAAGCCCACTGTCGTTTTCAGGTCTGACGCGCTCGAAAGCAAGGGCAGCATGCAACTCGTAGTTACGGCAATGCTGATCGGGTGAGTGCGCGCCCAGGTTTCAATCCTGAGGCCTGGAACTTCATTCTCCTCAGCGCTGCGCGACCGCATCGGTGCTGAGTGCCTTGCGCGCATGGGCAACCCCAGGCAGTCCCGCATCTGCTGCAGGCCACGCCCTGAGGAAGGCCTGGTAGCCCTCGCGTGCACCCGCGCTGTCGCCGGAAAGCTCCTTTACCAGCGCCAGTCCATACAGCCCGAATCCCGAGTTCGGCCGCTCCTGCAGCGCAGCTTCGTACGCGGCCTTGGCTCCGGCGTAGTCCTTGGCCTTGATCAGCTCCGCCGCTTCCGTTTCTCCAACCGGCCGGATGTAATACGGCGGCTCGTGATAGCCGAGTTTCTTTTCATCCTGGGCTGCGGCAGCGTAGAGCTTCTTGCCTACTTCCAGCTTTCCCTGCTCAACCAAAACCCCGGCCCGCAGTTCGAGTGATTGGATGGAGAGGCATTTCACCAGCGGCCCTGAATCGGCATCCGGCAAGATGGGAACCATTACCGGCTCGTCCTTTTTGTCATCGCTTTTCTTCTTCAGGCTGGCCTTCGTGCTGTCGGCCAAGTCGTGGTTCAATCGCCACAATCCGGCGTCCATGCGGTCTGAGGCTTCCTTCGCGGCTTTCACGTCATTGCTCTCCAGCGCCTTCATCCCCCGCGCATATTCGGTCAGCTCCGACGCCAGAAAGCGCAGGTTCGCCGTCTTGTCTTCCTGGGCCAGCGTCACCTGACCCAGCATGGTGAGCACTGCGCCCCAATCGCCTACGCGCAGCGCCACCGGCAGCCTGCGGCTCAGCCGCGCCATCTGGTCGCGCGCCGACCAGATATACAGCGTCGCGGAAAGTTGCCCGCGCGCCGCGGCCAACCGGTCAGAAACCGTGTTTGCCTGCTCCAGCTTTCCCTGCTCCATCAGGTTGGCGATTGCGTACATCATGTTATGCACGTAGTTCCAGTCGTCATCCCGATCCACATGCTGCTCCTGCATGTACCGCTCGTCGGCTTCCATGGATGCGGTAAACCAGCGTTCGGCTTCAGCGTAGTTGCCCACGCGGTAATAAATATGGCCCGGCATATGAACCATGTGTCCTGATGTGGGCGCCAGGCTGGCCAGCAGTGCGGCGCTTTTCAAGGCCTGCTCAGGATGATTGCCCGGCTCCATGGCATGAATCCAATAGTGGTTTGCCGCGGAGTCGTTGGGCGCCTCGCTCAGCACCTCCTCAAGAATGGCGATCCGCTCCTTCTGTCCCGCCTTGGGCTCGCCCGCATCGTCAAATCCATCTCCAACCGCACTGGCCAGAAAGATGCGCGCCTGCAAATCGTGGGGCTGCTTCTTCACCAGCTTGCGCAGAATGGCAATCTCTCCTGACTTGTCGTCGTCCTTGGCTTCAGATTCAGCCCGCGCCGCTTCAATGTACAGCTTCTCCGGGCCGCTCGCATGGCCCTCAAGCCGCACCGCTTCTTTAAGCGCGCGCACGCCGTAAGGTTGCTGCTCGCTTTCGCGAAATCCCTCCGCCTGGGCAAGACCCCACCAGCACATCGCGCACTGCGGATCCACGCGAACGGCCTGCTCAAAGGCCTTGGCGCTCTCGTAGTCCCAGAAGTCGTGCAGCAGGTTCAGTCCCTGATCGAACCACACCTGAGCTTCCGGGCTGGCCTTGATGCGCAGGTGGCTGTTGCCGATGCCGCTCATGCGAATGGGGACCGGAAGCTGCTCTGGTGGAGGGACTGGCGCCATGTCCATCTTCGCCATGTCGTGGCCGCCGTTCATGGGCATTGCTTGCTGCGCAGTGATGATCGGCCCGCATGTAAGCGCCGCCACAACAAGAGTCGCGAGCCATCCAGGCGGCCGACTCGGACCGGGGAAGCTGTTTGATAATCTCATTTCAGTGACTATATCCCACGCACTACCGCCCAGCCCACACTTCTCGTCCGCGGCAGCTGAAACCGATCGCGGCTAACCCGGTCCAGTGACCTGGTGGCTCCCCGCCCACTACAATGGACAATCATGCGCAAAGCTCTCGCAGCCCTGCTTCTTCCTGTTGTTCTTTCGATGCCGGCATTTGCCGCTCCTTCCGTCGTCAAAATCGCCTGCAACCACGGAGTTTGCACCCTCGTGCGCAACGGCAAGCCTTATTTCGTCAAAGGCGCGGTCGGCGGTGAGCACCTTGAACAATTGGTTGCCGCGGGCGGCAACTCCATTCGCGCCAGCGCGGACTCTCTCGACTCCGCACAGGCGCTCGGCCTTACCGTCCTCGTCGGTCTTCCCTTCGGCAAGCAGCGCCAGGGATTCGACTACTCCGATGCCGGTTCGGTCCAGCGCCAGCGCGACGAGATCAAACAAATCGTCCTCAGCAACAAGGACCATCCGGCTGTGCTGGCCTGGGCCATTGGCAACGAACTCGAAATACGCACCACACCTGAGCAGCGCGCGGTCCTCTACCAGGAAATCAATCGCGTCTCCCAGATGATCCACCAGCTCGATCCCAACCATCCCGTCATCACCCCCGTGGGCGACGCGTACCGCCGCGTTCTGCACGAGCTTGACCAATATGCGCCCGACCTCGACGCCGTCGGCCTCAACTCCTACGCCGATATGCTCACGCTGCCCGAAGATGTTGCCCGCGAGGGCTGGCGCAAGCCTTACCTGATTACCGAGTTCGGTCCCCGAGGCCACTGGCAGGTGGCGCGCACAGCATGGGGCCTGCCCATCGAAGACACCAGCACCGAGAAAGCTGCGTTTTATCTCAAGGCTTACCGGCATGCCGTTACCGGCCAGCCCATGTGCCTTGGCTCTTATGCATTTCACTGGGCGCAGCATCACGAGAAGACCCACACCTGGTATGGAATGTTTCTTGAGGACGGCAGCCGCACCGAGGCCGTGGACGTGATGACTTTTCTGTGGAGCGGCAAGTGGCCGGCAAATCGCAGTCCGACAGTTTCCTCCGCCGGGATTCAGGTAAAGTCCAACAATCCCACCGCCGACGCCGCGGCAACATTTCTCCCCGCAACCGTCTTGCACTGCGCCATTCAAGCATCTGACCCCAACGGCGACCCGCTGAAAATCTCGTGGGACTTGCGCAAAGACGTATCGGGGAATAAGAATACGGGCGGTGACAAAGAGGAGCCCACGCCGCCCATTCCAGAAGCGCTGCTCCATGCCGAGGGCAACACCGCGACGATTCAGTTGCCCCGGCAGGAGGGGCCCTACCGCATCTTCGTCTACGTTCGCGATGGGCACGGCAATGCCGCCACGGCGAATCTTCCCGTGCTCGTCAAGCCGCAATGACATTGCATACCCCAACCAACGTGCGTTCCGGGGGCATTCGCCGCAATGAGATTATTACCGGAAAATTAGGAGAACATCACCATGAAAAGATCGATGCTTGCGCTTCTTGCAGTAGCTTTTGTTGCGAGCGGCGTGTGCCGGGGGCAAGTAGTGGACGATTCTGTGCGGGCTGCTTCCAATGTGCCCAGTGCGCAGTATCCCAGGATCTATCCCGACCTGCGCATCGCGTTTCGCGTGGTTGCGCCCACAGCCCAAAAGGTGCAAGTGCAGCCCGGTGGCGACGGCCTGGGAAAGGGCCCGTTTGACATGGTTCGCGATGACAAAGGTGTGTGGACGGTGACAATTCCCCCCGCGCAGCCCGGCTTCCACTACTACTGGCTGCTGGTTGACGGTTTCCCATGCAACGATCCCTCCAGCCAAACCTACTTTGGCTGGAACAAGGAATCCAGCGGCATTGAGGTTCCCGATAAAGTCGACTTCTATTTAGCCAAGGATGTTCCCCACGGCGACGTGCGCGCGCATTGGTATTTCTCCAAGACGACCGGCTTGTGGCGCCGAGCGTACGTCTACACCCCGCCGGATTACGATCGCAACGTGAAAGCGCGCTACCCGGTGCTCTATCTCCAGCATGGCTCAGGCGAAAATGAGTGGGGATGGACGGCTCAGGGCCACGTCAACTTCATCCTCGACAATCTCATCCAGGCGGGCAGCGCCAAACCCATGATCATCGTGATGGAAAACGGCATGGTTGCCGCCAAGGCAGGCGCGCCGACCGCTCCGCCCCAACCCGGCGCCCGCGGGCCGCGCGGCAATGAGGCCTTCGAACAGGTGGTCATCGACGATCTGATTCCAATGATCGACGCGACATACCGCACCATTCCAA